>JANWLQ010000075.1 GCA_025450725.1 Terriglobales bacterium | reverse complement strand
CGCCCGTGAGCACGCCGTCCTTGCCTACCTTCTTCATCGCCTCCGCGCTGTTGGCGCCGATGGTCGTAGCGTTGGTGGCCGTCAGCGTGCCCACCTGGGTGAGCCTATGGCGCTGCCCCGGCTTGGACATCTTCTTCACCGCCTCGACCGCCGCCGCCACCGCCTTGTCGATGCCGCGCTTCAGCGCCATCGGGTTGGCGCCGGCCGCAACCGTCTTCACGCCCTCGCGGAAAATGGCCTGGGCCAGCACGGTCGCCGTCGTGGTGCCGTCGCCAGCCACATCGCTGGTCTTGGAGGCCACTTCGCGCACCATCTGCGCGCCCATGTTCTCGAGCGGATCCTGCAGCTCGATTTCCTTGGCCACTGTCACGCCGTCCTTGGTGATGCTGGGGGAGCCGAACTTCTTCTCAATCACTACGTTCCGGCCCTTGGGGCCGAGCGTGATCTTGACCGCATCGGCCAAGATATTCACCCCGCGCAGGATCGCCTGGCGGGAGTTTTCTCCATGTACAATTCGCTTTGCCATTGATGATTCTCCTTTTGATTCCTTGGGGGTTGAACTACTTGCTGAGCACGCCCAGCACTTCTTCTTCGCGCAGAATGAGCAGGTCTTCGCCATCGAGCTTGATCTCGCTGCCCGAGTACTTGCCAAACAGGATGTGGTCGCCTTCCTTCACATCCATCGGCAACACCTTGCCTTCGTCGTTCACCTTGCCTTTGCCGACGGCAACGACTTTGCCCTCCTGCGGTTTCTCTTTGGCCGAGTCTGGAATGATGATTCCGCCCCGGATGGTTTCGCCTTCTTCGATCCGCTTGACCAGCAAGCGGTCGTGCAACGGTCTCACTTTTGCCATGAGTGTATCTCCTTCAATTAATTTGTAGGGGTGCCCCTCTGCGTACCGAAAAACGATGGTTAGCACTCTTCGAGTACGAGTGCTAATCGTACAACAGACGGCAATGGCAAGTCAATCCCCCTGGATAGGGGGGCAAAAGGAAATTGGAGGAGAACGGGGGGGCGACTACTTCTTCGAAAGGTCTTCGGTGGCTTTGGTGGTGTCCACTGTGTTTTCGGCGCGAGCTTCAGCCATGGACTTCTTGAACTCGCGGATGCTCTCGCCCAGACCCTTACCCAATTCAGGCAGCTTCTTTGGCCCGAAAACCAGCAGGCAGATAATCAAGATGATGATGAGATGGGTAGGTTGAAAGAGGCCGTCAAACACGGAACACCTCCGGCGCAACTTGAGCGCGGCTTCCCTCAGTATACTGCACGCACGCCTGCTATATTCAAATCTTGCCCCCAAAGCTCTTAATTTTCGACCTCGACGGCACGCTGATTGACAGCCGCGCCGACCTGGTACAAAGCGTTAATGCCATGTTGACCCATCTCGGGCGGCCGAGGTTGCCCGACGAAGTGGTGGCTGCGCACGTGGGCGACGGCGCCGCCATGCTGGTGCGCCGGTCGTTGGGACCGAATAGTGCGCCTGAGGCAGAATCCTTGGGCCTCGAGTACTTTTTGGCCTATTACGCTGAGCACAAACTCGACCGCACCAAGCTTTATCCCGACGTGGCTGAGGGCCTTGAACGCCTCGATCAGGCCGGCTACCGCATGGCGGTTCTGAGCAACAAACCGGTACGGCCGAGCCGCGAGATTGTGGATCACCTGGGTGTTGCCCAACATTTCTTCGCCGTCTACGGCGGCAACAGTTTCGCCCAGAAAAAACCGGATCCGTGCGGCATTCACGCGCTGTTGGCCGAGTCGCGGACCACCCCCGCGCAAGCCGTGATGATCGGCGACTCGGCGGTGGATATTCGCTGCGGGCGCAACGCGGGAACGCTCACCGCCGGCGTCACCTACGGTTTCATGCCGCAAACGCTCGCGGCCGAGCCGCCCGACCGGCGTTGCGACAGCTTCGCCGAACTCACACAATGGCTCATCGAGCGGCGGGATGATGGCAAACTGGAAGTCGAGGAATTAACCACCCATGGCATTTAAGCCCGGCGTCACCGCTCCCCAAACCGGCATTTACTGGTGCAGTGTCTGCAAACTGCCCGGACAATTTCAGCAGGGTCAACCCTTGCCCGAGTGTCGCAACAAGTGCGGCCGGGGCGGCTGGGACTTCGTGCAGGCAACCGATCAAGCGCAGCAGTAGGGGGAGCGGCTCAGGCGCTTCAATCGGATCGCGTGCGGTTCGACTAGGGCACCGCCCTGGGGGCGTTTATTGCACCGCTTGCGGGACTTTTATTGAACCGCCTGCGGGACGTTTATTGAACCGCCTGCGGTTCAGCGACTGAATTGGCAACCAGCGCCTGGAAAATGCCCAGCACCCTGCGGCGGTAGGCCAACATTTGATCGGCGAGAGCCCGGAAATTGGGGTCGCGCGCAGCGGTGCGCCGCCACTCATTTTCAACCGCGGGTGGAACCGCAATATCCTGGCGCAATTCCTGATAGCTGTAGCCGCGCAGGTAGAGGCCGTAGAAGAAGGCCGCCTCCTGCTCCGGTGCTTCGAATAGTCCGGCCGGCGCACGGGTAGGCAGCGGACGCGTTTCCGAAGTGAGTTCAACAGCCATGCCTTATCTTGAATACACCGGATTGCCGCCGGATTACAACGCATCTGGCCGGTGAGGGAGGCTTAGGGCGCGGCAGCCGCTTGACAGCCGGAGCTTGTGGGTTTAAAGAGAGCGTCCAAAAAAGTTCAAACAGGTGTCGCCCACCCGGTGCTGGCGCGCCAACCTCCATCCCAAGCTTGGGGCGCCCAGTTCAGTACCTCGCCGCGTCTCAATAATCACCGTGGCAATGGCGCTCGCCAACTCCGGATGCCTCGTCAATGCGGTCCAGAATCCACTGTAGGCTCGGGAATCTTCGTAGGGTGGATCAAGAAAAATAAAATCCCATCCGCCGCCCAGTTTAGCGAACGCGCGCGGAAAAGGTGATTCAAACACCAAAGTGGCCGGAACTCCCAAGGCTTTCAAGTTGGCGCGTAACACCCGCATTGCCGTGGCATCGCTTTCCACCCAGGCTACCGAACCCGCCCCCCGGCTCCAGGCTTCAATTCCGACCGCGCCAGTGCCGGCGTACAGATCGAGGAACGCGTGGCCGCGCACGCTTTCGCCGAGAATATTGAACAGAGTTTCGCGCAACCGGTCCGAGCTGGGGCGGGTTGTGTGGCCAGGAGGCGCCGCCAAGGTTCGTCTACGCAGTTCGCCGCCAATCACGCGCATGGGTCTATTCTACGAAGCTATTCGAAGCGGAGCGCTTCGATCGGATCGAGGCGGGCGGCGAGGCGGGCGGGATAGTAGCCAAACGTGACGCCAATGGTGATCGCGAACACAACGGCGAGAAAGACGCCTGACAGGGGGATGGTCGTGTTCCACCGCATGGCGGCGCCGAGCGTGAGTGCGGTGGCGACACCGAGTGCAATGCCGACCGCGGCGCCGACCAGGCTGAGCAGAACGGCTTCGCCGAGAAATTGGGCTTTCACTTCTCTCTCGGTGGCGCCGACCGCCATACGCACTCCGATCTCGCGCGTGCGTTCGACGACCGATGCCAGCATGACGTTGAGGATGCCTATGCCGCCGACCAGAAGCGAAATGGCGCCCAGTGACAGGAGAAAAATCGACAGGCTCTGATTGGCCGCCATTTCGGTCTGGACCACATCCTCGGGATGACGGATCTTGAAGTCGTCGGGCTGGCCCGGGCGGATGCGGTGGCGTTCGTGCAGCAGGTCGGTGGCTTGCTGCTCGGCGAGCGGAATGACATCGCTGGAGCGAACCGAGCCAAAGATGTCATCGAGCCAGGTCACACCCATGATTTTTTTCATGGCCGTGGTGTATGGGATCAATACAAGATCATCCTGATCCTGGCCCGATCCCGACTGCCCCTTGGGGATGAGATCGCCGATCACGGTAAAAGGCAGCTTGTTGATACGGATTTCGCGGCCGATCGGATCCTCGCCGCCAAAGAGTTGGGTGCGCACGGTATTCCCGAGCACGCAGACGTTGTCGGCACGCGCAACGTTGTCGTTGGTGAAGGAAGCTCCCTGGTCAAAACTGAAGTTTCGGATGGGGAAATATTCCGGCGCGACACCATGCATGGAGGTCCCCCAGTTCTGATTTCCATAGATGACCTGCACCGGATGATCGGCATTGGGCGAGATCATCGTGAATTCCGGAACCTGGCGCAAAATCGCGTCGGCATCGGAGACGACCAACGATTTGGTGCTGCCCACGCCGCGGGAGACGCCGGCGACACGGGCAGCTCCGGCCTCAACCCAGACCATGTTGTCGCCGAGATTACGGAGTTGCTGCTGGAGCTGGGCCGAGCCGGCCTCGCCAATCGCCACCACGCAGATCACGGCGGCAATGCCGACCGCGATGCCAAGGACGCTCAGGCCGCTGCGCAGCTTGTTGCGGCCGAGCGCGCGCGTCGCCTCGCGGTACACGACTTGGAGCATGGCCACGGCAGGAATTCGAAGCACCCATTGATCATAACGGCGCGGCGCTTAAGCGCCCCTGAAGAAGGCCGAGCCGGGGTTGCTACAATGGAAAGGCCAACCTGCGGAGAGATGGCCGAGCGGTTGAAGGCGCACGCTTGGAAAGCGTGTATATCCGAAAGGGTATCTGGGGTTCGAATCCCCATCTCTCCGCCATATCCAGTTCGCGTTCCTGATGCAAGGCAGCGGCTGCCCGAGGCTGCGCATTGTGGCCGATGCTTGGATTTGCCCAACCGCAGGCGCTACGCTTTGAATTCCAATCCGTATTGAGACTAATGTTGATTGGCGGCGGCGATGTCGGCTTGGAGCTTGGCCACGCCGGCATTGGCCTGCTGGATGTAGTCGTTGGCGACCTTAATCATGGCGGGGGTGGGGGGGACAAACGCCATGTCCACCTGGCCGGCGATGGCGGTCAACCAGGCGCGCAAGCGGCCCGGGTAGACCAGTCCGCCTTCGCTCGACTGGATCTTGAGATCCACATATTCGTCAATGTCGCGGTTCAGGCGGTCAACCGCGGCTTGGTTGCCTCCTGACTTCTCGAGCGCGTCCCGGGCGTCAATCGCACGGTTGAGATTGGTATCGAGTTGGCCGACGGCATCATGCAGCCGCATCAGCAAGTCAAATCGCTGTTGCAGGTCGGCTTGCGTCGTGGTTAGATTGGGGTCCAGTTTAACCACCAGCGGTTGCTTCTCGGAGGTGCCGGCGTAAGTCAGGGTGACGGTGTAGGTGCCGGGCACGACCTCGGGGCCGACCGGAACGCCGGCGGCAAAATTGGAAGTGTAGATGCCCTTGACGTCAACCGCATTGGGATAGCGCAGATCCCATTGGAAGCTGTTCATGCCGGGATGCAGCCGCTCCGGCCTGCGAGCCGCCCCGCCCCTGCCGCCGGGCGCCGCGGTGGTTCGCTCGGGCAAGTTGAAGGTTCGAATCTCGCTGCCGTTGGCTCCGGAAAACGACAATTTCACTGGCTTGCCGGGGGTGTAATCAGACGGCAGATTGAAATAGACGGTGACTCCGGCGGGCAAGTTTTCCCCGCCGGCGCCAGCGGCGCCCCCGCCAAATCCGCCGCGGCGCGTCACCAGCCACGACTGCTGCGGCTTGAACAGATAAGCCTTGTCGCTCGCCACCTGTGCGGTCGCCAATTGCTCCATGAATTGCAGGTTGTCGAGTACCCAGAAGCCGCGTCCGAAGGTGGCGAGCACAACGGCATGTTGCGCCGGCTGAATCTCGACATCGCTGACGCGCACCGCCGGCAGGTTGAGTTTCAGCGGCTGCCATTGTGCGCCCCCGTCAACACTGAAATAAGCGGATTCGCTGGTGCCGGCGAACATGAGCCGGGGATCGTTTGGATCCTGGCGCACGCTCTCGACGTACTCATTATCGGGAAGTCCGGTGGTGAGCTGGGTCCAGGTCTTGCCGTAGTCGGTGGACTTGTAGACGTAGGGATGGAAGTCGTCCCAATCAAACCGGCTGGCCGACACGTAAACGGTGCCCTCATTGGTGGCGGAAGGCTCAATACAGGTGACGGTGGACCAGGTCGGCAACGCCGGCGGGCGCACCTGGCTCCAGTGGCCGCCGCCGTCCGTGGTCAACTGAACCAGGCCATCGTCGGTCCCGACCCAGATGACGTTGTCGGTCATGGGCGAAACCGCAATCGAGGAGATGGTGTCGAACATCTCCTCGCCGGTCACATCGGCGCTGATCGGGCCGCCCGGACGCTCCTGCTTGCTCTTATCGTTGCGGGTGAGGTCGGGGCTGATGATCTTCCAGTTGGCGCCTTCGTCGGTGGTTTCGAAGAGCACGTTTGCCCCCATCAGCAGTTCGTGGGTGTTATGCGGGGCAAAGGTCACGGGGTGATGATTCCAGCCGTAGCGGTAAAGTTCCTTGTCGCCGCCGAGGCCGAATTTGTAGTCGGGCCAGGGGCTGACGTTGGTGACCAACCCGGTGCGGCGATCCTCGCGCCACTCCATGCTGTAGTAGCCGCTGCCGTAGGTGATCCAAGGTTTGTCGGGCGTGGGCACGACGAAACTCATTTCGCCGCCCTGCACGGTGGTCCATACCGGCGGGATGCTTCCCGCCGCGGTCGCGCTGGGGCCCTCATTCGAGCTGCGGTCCTGTTGGGCGCCGTAAATGTGGAAGGGGAACTGGTTGTCGAGATTGGCGTGGTAGAACTGGCCGGTGGGCTGGTTGTCCTCGGAGCTAAAGGTCTTACCACCATCGAGCGTCACCGTCGCGCCGCCATCGTTGCCTTCGATGAAAATTTGGGGATTGTTGGGATTGACCCAGAACACATGATTGTCGCCATGCGGCGGCCGCAGCGCAGTCAGGGTTTTGCCCTGGTCATGGGAGATGTAGACGCCTACGTTGGGCAGGTAGATGGTATTGGCGTCCTTGGGATCCACGAACACGTTCATGTAATAGAACGCGCGCTGGGTGATGTCCATGCTGTTGTTGATCAGGCTCCAGTTCTCGCCGCCGTCGTCGGAACGGAACAACCCGCCGGCCTGGCCCTTGTAATCGGCCTGAATGAGCGCATAGACAACCTTCGGATCGGTGGGCGCCACGGCGATTCCAATTCTGCCGAAGATTCCGGTCGGGAGTCCGGGGCGGTGGGAAATGTTGGTCCAGTTGGCGCCGCCGTCCGTCGTCTTGTAAATGCCGCTGCCCGGGCCGCCGCTGGCGAAGGTCCAATGGGCGCGGGACATCTGCCACATTGCGGCATAGACCACGTCGGGATTGTTTGGATCCATGGCCATGGCGATCGCCCCGGTATCGTTGTTGACGAATAAAATTTTCTTCCAGGTTTGGCCGCCATCGGTGCTCTTGTAAATCCCGCGCTCCCCATTCGGCGCGAACAGATGGCCGAGCGCGGCAACGTAGACGACATCGGGGTTTTTCGGATCCACGGAGATCCAGGTGATGATGTGGGTGTCGTCCAGTCCGATGCGGGTCCACGATGCTCCACCATCGGTGGATTTGTACATTCCCGCGCCGGTCAGCACGGTATTGCGGGGGGCGGAATCGCCGGTGCCCACATAAATGATTTTGGAATTGGAGGGGGCGATTGCCATGGCGCCGATGCTGCCGGACTTGAAATCCTTGTCAGAGATGTTCCTCCAGGACTGACCGTAGGTATCGCTTTCCCAAACCCCGCCACCAGCCGTTCCCATATAAAAGAGGTTGGGTTCAGAGGCAACGCCGGCAACGGTGGTGATGCGGCCGCCGGTATAGGGGCCGACACTGCGCCAACGCAAAGCGCCGGTGAGCTGGGTCGCGGGGACCTGTGCAACCAGGCCGGCGGCGGTAGCCAGCGAGAAGCAGGAAAACAGAAGAAACGATTGGAACTTGGGGAAAAACATGGTGGCGCGTCCCTCCTTGGCCGGCCTGACCAGCCCAGCATACACGGCGAAGGGCGCTTTGGCTACAATATTCCATCACAGCGTTCCAGAGTGCGGTCGCCAGGCAAGGAAAATGCATACCTGGCTGACACCCAATTCTTCCGCAATTCTGCTTTCGTCCGCCGCATCCGGGTTGCGATACTTACCACGTTCGCTACGTTGCGTGCGGTTTTTAAGGGGGAAAGAATGAACGTTGTAGGATCGACCCAGGAATTATCTCAACGCGAACAACAGATCGTGAAAGGCCTTTTCCAGGCGAAATCAGTGAAGGACATAGCCGCCGATCTGCAGTTGAGCGTTAACACCGTTAAGGACTACATCAAGACCATTTACCGCAAAAGCAGCGTGCACTCGGCGCGCGAGCTAATGGTGAAAATGGGCCCGCAACCGGCGCCCTTGCCGGCGGTGAGCGTAGGTACGATGGAATTGAGTCAGTTGCTGCAGGCGGCGATGGCGCTTGAGGGCCGCACCAATCCTGACGAAACGCTCAATCAGTTGACGCAGTCCATTCTGCGCTGCAGCCGCGCCCAGCGAGTGAGTTATTGGCGGGTGGTGCGCAATGGCGCGGACCAACATTTGATTTCCGAACAGTCCATGAGTACGCTGCGGATTGGCGGCTTTCTGCACCGCTTGCTGGACCGCGGCTTCGCCCGAATCGAGGAACACGAGCGCGAAAGTTCGGAGGCACGGCAAATGGCGTCGGTGGGCGTGGTCGGCGAAGTCATTGGCGTGATGTGTGCGCCCACGCACCGCGTGAGCCTGGTATTGGCTTGCGATCCGGCGGAGGGTCGCTTTAGCCAGTTCGATTTGCCGACGTTACGGTTGTTGGCGCGGCTGGCGCAGTCGACCGGGCCCAAAGGTCTACACACAATGGCGGCATCGGCGTAGTCGGGCCGATCAGGAAGCACTCGCAGCGCGCGCCGGAGCGGCTGGCCATGCTCAGGTGTTTCACGCGGGCGGGATCCGTTCCAGAACGCTCGCCGACCTCAAGCTGACGCTCACCATATCGGGAGCTTAGCGCTCGGGAACTTCGATCCGCGGAACCTGTTCCATCTGGGGCTCGGTCAGGTTGATTGACGCGGGCTTTTCAGCGTAGGGATCGAAGTGCGCATCCACGGCGGTATGGACGAAAGTCACACCGGAGAGGGCGGTTTGAAAGCGGTTAAACCGCGGGCTGCGCGGGCTAGGGGTGAGCTTTTTCGACACCCGAACATATTACTATGTATGCCCTTATTTGGTGCGGCTCACCATCTGGCCAGCCAGGGCGCGCAAGGGGTCGGCGCCGGAGGGCAAGCGATCGAGCGCAGCGAGCGCGGCGCGAAGCAATCGCCCGGCTTCGGCTTCGGCGGCAGCGGTGCCGACGGCGGCGGGGAAGGTGGCTTTGGACTGGGATTCATCCTTGCCGGCGGTCTTGCCCAGTTCGGCGGTGGAGCCGCTGCGATCGAGCAGGTCGTCGGTAATTTGGAACGCAAGCCCGATGGCCTCGCCAAACGCGCGCAATGGTGCGAGCTGGCCGGCGTCGGCGCGCGCCGCCATGGCGCCCAGCTCAACGCTGGCGCGGATGAGCGCCGCGGTCTTGGCCAGATGAATGCGGCGGACGATGTCGGCATCGGCGGAGGCGCGGTTGGCTTCGAGGTCGGCAACCTGGCCAGCGACCATGCCGGAAGGTGTGCCGGCCGCGAGCGCCAGTATCCGCGCCATGCCGGGCTGTTGCAACTGCGCGAAGGCGAGGGTGAGGAGCGCGTCGCCGGCCAGGATGGCGATGGCTTCGCCAAAAACTTTATGGCAAGTGGGGCGGCCACGGCGCAGGTCGTCGTTATCGAGCGCCGGCAGGTCATCGTGGATCAACGAGTAGGCATGCACCATTTCGACGGCACAGGCCGCGCCAAGGGCATGGTCATTACGCCCCGCTTCACTGCCCGCGACGGCGCGCTCGGCGGCGAGGCACAGGAGCGGTCGCAGTCGTTTGCCCCGTCCGAGCACACTGTAGCGCATAGCGGCATGCAGGGTGCGCGGTTCCTCGTCTTCAGCGGGCAACGCCTGGTCGAGCCCGTGTTCGACCGAGCCTCGGGCGCGCCCTAACCAAACTTCGACCGATTCGTCCATACAATAGTGAAGCCGCCTTGCCAGTGTAACCATTTCCATGGCGGGAGGTTGCTAACGATATGCGCCAGCTACTACGAGAACTCAGGTACGGACTACGGTCACTGAGCCAGGCCCCGGCTTTTGCCGCCATCGCCGTTCTGACGCTCGGATTGGGGATCGGGGCGAACACGGCGATTTTCAGCATGGTGGATGCGGTGCTCTTGCGTCCGCTGCCGTTTCCGCAGCCGGACCAGTTGGTTGCGGTGCGGGAGAGCGACCGGAATTTTCCTTCGAAATCGGACGCGTATCCCGATTATCTCGACTGGGCTGCGGACAACCACAGTTTTACCGCGCTGGCCGCCTATCGCGGCACGGGCGGAGTGCTCACCCACGCCGGAGCGCCAGCCATCATCTCCGGGCAGCAGGCGACGGCGCAGTACTTCGACGTGCTCGGCATCAAGCCGGAACTGGGGCGCACGTTTACGCCCGCGGAAGACAGGGTGGGGGCGCCGGATGTGGTGGTGATCGCCGACAGTCTGTGGCGCGAGCGTTTTGGCACCAACCCGGGCATTTTGGGCACGACGATGGACCTCGATGCGCGGCCGCGCACCATCGTCGGTGTCATGCCGCGCGGTTTTCCCGGCCTGGCGGAGGGCAAGGATGCGGCCCAGTACTGGGTGCCATTGGGAGCGGGAGCGACCAAGGATTCCGGTTTGATGAATCGTGGCAGCCACCCGGGGCTCGACGTGCTGGGGCGAACCAAGCCCGGGGTGACGCTCGCCGCCGCGCGGGCCGACTTGCAGAGCGTGGCGCGGGCGCTCTCGCAGCAGTACCCGAAATCGAATACCGGTGAAGGCGTGACGGTGACCAGCTATCTTGATCGCGTGGTCCGCAATGACGGCCCCAGCGCGCTGTGGGTCTTGCTCGCCGCCGTCGGCCTGGTGCTGCTGATTGCCTGTGCCAACGTCGCCAATCTGCTGCTGGCGCGCGCCGCCACGCGGCAGAAGCCGAATGCCATTCGCGCCGCCATGGGAGCATCGCGCGCCCGCTTGATTCGGGAACATTTGATGGAGAGCCTTTGCCTGGGCGTGGCCGGGAGCGCTGTTGGCCTGGGGCTTGCGCTGCTGGCGATGCGGGCCGCCCCGCTGTTGATTCCGCCGGGTTTGGGCATGACGAGGACCGATCAATTGGGGCTGGATTGGCGGGTGATGTTGTTTACGATCGGGCTGGCGCTGGCCACCAGCGTAATTTTCGGCCTGGCGCCGGCCTGGCAGGCGAGCCGCGCCGGCATCGCGGAGATCCTCAAGCAAGGCGGCCGCGATGCGGCTTCCGGCGCGGCCGCCCATCGGTTGCGTAATACGCTGGTTGCGGTCGAGATGGCGCTGGCGCTGGTCCTGCTGGTGGGCGCCGGGCTGCTGATTCGAAGTTTGCTGCGGCTGCAACAGGTGAATCCCGGCTTCGATCCCCACCATACGCTTACATTTAGCGTTGACTTGCCTGAGGCGAAATATTCGACCCCGGAAAAGAGCCTGGAGTTTTTCCGGCAGGCGCGGGAACGCATGATTAATTTGCCCAGCGTCTCCGCCGTGGGTATGGTCAACCCACTGCCGTTCGGAGGCAGCGACTGGGAAAATAGTTTTTCGATCGTGGGGCGGCCGGCGCCGGCTCCTGGCAATGAGCCTTCCGCCAATTACGAAATGATTGGCGGCGATTACTTTAACGCGCTCGGCATGCATCTATTGCGCGGGCGAAAATTCAACGACAGCGACACGGCCAAAACAACGCCGGTGGCGATCATAGACCCGGTCTTCGCGGAGCGCTACTGGCCCGGGGCCGACCCCATGAGCAATGCCCTGGGGCAGCAGATCCACATGGGCAATAAGAACATGACCGTGGTCGGGGTGGTGGCGCGGCTATTGGAATACGGACTGGAGGGCACGACGGAGATGGATCGTTTGCCGGAGCTGTTTGTACCGCTCAACCAGGTCGGATTCAACCAAACCGGAGCGTATTTCGTGGTGCGCACCGGGCTGGCCTCGCCGCTTGATTTGCGCGCCGGCGTGACCGCCGCGGTGCAGGCGGGCGACGCCGACCAGCCGTGGTACGACATGTTGACGATGGATCAACGCGTGGCGCTTTCCTTGGCGCAACGCCGTTTGACCTTGTGGCTGATGGTGGGCTTTGCCGGGTTGGCGCTGATTTTGGCCGCCATTGGAATTTACGGCGTGCTCAGTTATGCCGTAGCGCAGCGGGTGCACGAAATTGGAATTCGGATGGCGCTGGGCGCGGGCCACGGCAGGGTGCTGGGTCAGGTGATGGGGCACGGATTGCGACTGGCGGGTGCCGGCGCGCTGGCCGGGTTGGCGGTGGCATTGGCTGTAGGCCGATTGGGCGCGTCGTTTTTGTATGGCGTGGGCGCCGCCGATCCGGTGGTGCTGCTTGCGGTGCCGGCCACATTGCTCGCGGTCGCCGCCGTGGCGTGTTATTTGCCCGCGCGGCGGGCGACGCGCGTGGACCCGATGATTGCGCTGCGCGGCGAATAAGGCCTAGCTAGTTCCAGGGCGTACCTAGTTTGACAACTTTCCAGCGTGCTGACGGGACACTATGATGAGGGGGTGAACCCGCTCCGCCCGACATCGAATCGGCGTTTCAATGAGCTGATTGGCCTGCTGATATTGGTGGTTGCGGCGCTGCTTTTTTTGGCGCTGGCCAGTTACCATCCCGCCGATGCGTCGCTGAATACGGCGGCGATGAATGCGGCGGCGCGGCCGGCCAACTGGGTGGGACCGGTGGGCGCATTCACGGCGGATTTGCTGTTTCAAAGCCTGGGCATCGCCAGCCTGCTGTTGGTCATTGGGCTGATCGCGCTGTCGCTGCGCTGGTTCCGAGCGCCGAAAGCGCCACCGACCCGCCTGAGCCATTTCTTGGGATTGCTGCTGACCATGGTGGCGGTGGCGACGCTCATCGCCGAATTGCCATGGCACGCGCACTGGCGTGCGGTTGCGCCGCTCGAGGGGGCGGCCGGCACCATGGCCGCGGCCACCTTGATTGATGGCTTTAATCCGATCGGCGCGTATCTGGTTTCGGCCACGCTCTTGATCGTCGGGCTGTTTCTGGCGACTAAATTTTCGTTTGCCAACATGCAGGAGTGGTGGGCGG
>JANWLQ010000074.1 GCA_025450725.1 Terriglobales bacterium | reverse complement strand
TGCCCCACCCGCCACGAGCGCTCCGTCGCGCTGCCCGGCGAAATGACGTTCGTTATAGCCGTGAGCGGCGTCGCCGCTTCCAAAGCCCACGGCGTGCGTGATGACTATAATCGCCTCGCCCGCCTGCCCGCCGCCATCGTTGATCTGTACAATCAATCTGCACCCCGGGCGGTGGAATACTTGGCGGCCATTGATGGCGAAGCCCCCGCCTTCGAGGCCGCCCTCGCCACCCAAGCGGCAGGCGAGTTCACCGGCGGGGAACTACAAGCCCGCTGGCGTCAGTTCCGCCACGAGCAGCACGCCACCGCATCCGTGCCCGATGCCATGTCGCTGGGAGACTGGGCGACCATTGGCGCCTGCGTTGACATGTCGCAAGCGATGGCCGAAGCCGATCTCGGCAACCAAGTAGAGGAGACGATTTACCTTCACCGTTCCGCGCGTCGGCTGGGCGCGCTGGCCGCCTCCAGCTTCGGCGCCGGCTTCGGCGGCTCCGTCTGGGCGCTCATACCCTCCCTCAACGCCAAGAGCTTCAAGGATGCCTGGAAGGCCGACTACGCCGAGACCTACCCCGCCCACGCGCCACAGAGCCAGTTCTTCCGCACCGGCGCGGGACCGGCGGCGTTGGAGCTAAAAATCAGTTAAGGAACACGATGGTCAACCGACGCAAATTTGTTCAGCAAACCACTGGCCTCATTGCCGGCGCCGTGGCCGCCCCCGCCTGGCTCAGCGCCGCAATCACTCCGCCTGGATTGGCCAATGATCGCATCACAGCCAGTTGGGACATCTCCACCGGAGGTCTGCGCCTCGCCGACTTGCGCGATCACGCCACCGGACGTACCCTCCGGGTCGCAGCCCCCGTGGTCTCCCTCGTGATCGGCGGCGCGGTCGTTGACTCGACAAAACGCGACGTGAAGGCGGTGCGCGCTTCGGCGCTCCCGGTTGACCACACAGCCGCTAATTTTGCCCAGCGCCTGCCCGGCCGCCAACTCCAGGCCCGCCTCGATGATCCCGAGCGCAGATTCCGCATTGAGTGGCGGGCGATGTTGCGCGACGGCTCCCACTACCTGCGTCAGGAAGTCGCCATCACCGCACTGGCCGTCAATCTGTCGATTGACGAGGTGCGCATGATTGACTGCGCCGCTGACGGCATCGGCGTGAGCGGATCGGTGAAAGGTTCGCCCGTGGTCACGCCCGACGATTGGTTCATGGGCTTCGAGCACCCGCTCTCATCCAGCACGGCCGCCGACGGCCGCGCCCGTTGCGCGTTGCGCCGCCCGTTGCCGCTGCGCGCCGGGCAAACCGCGGTGTACTCGAGCGTGATTGGCGTCGCTCCAGGCGGGCAAATGCGACGGTCGTTTCTGGCCTACATCGAGCGCGAGCGCGCCCACCCATACCGCCCCTTTCTGCATTACAACTCCTGGTTTGACCTCGGCTACTTCACGCCATACGACGAGGCCGGCTGCCTCGATGTCATCAAGGCCTTCGGCGAGGAACTCCACGCCCGGCGACGGGTCGCGCTCGATTCCTTCCTCTTTGACGACGGCTGGGACAACCACCGCGACTGGGGCTTTAATGGCGGCTTCCCGGACGGCTTCGCGCCGCTCAAGGCGGCCACGGCGGCAATCGGCGCAGCGCCCGGTGTTTGGCTCTCGCCCTGGGGAGGCTACGGCAATCCCCGCAAAGAGCGTCTGGCCAACGCGGCCGCCCAGGGCTACGAGGTGAACCACGAGGGCCTGGCGCTCTCCGGCCCGCATTATTACGAGCAATTCCACCGGGTCTGCCTCAAAATGGTGCGCGACTACGGTATTAACCAGTTCAAGCTTGACGGCACCGGCAGCACCGCCGAGGTCGTACCCGGCAGCGCCTTTGGCAGCGACTTCGAGGCGGCGATTCAACTCATCGCCGACCTGCGCGTGGCGAAGCCCGACCTGTTTATCAACCTGACCACGGGCACGTACCCCTCGCCCTTCTGGCTGCGCCACGCCGACTCGACCTGGCGCGGCGGCAGCGATACCGACTTCGCCGGCGTCGGCACCGACCGCCAGAAGTGGATGACCTACCGCGACGGCGATACCTACAAACGCGTTGTGCGGCGCGGCCCATTGTATCCGCTCAACTCGCTCATGCTGCACGGCCTGGTGTTCGCGAAACACGCTCGCCGCCTCGACACCGACCCGGGTAACGACTTCACCGCCGACGCCCGCGCCTACTTCGGCTCCGGCACCCAATTGCAGGAGCTGTACATCTCCCATGACCTCATGTCCAACGATAACTGGGACGCTCTCGCCCAGGCGGCGCGCTGGGCCCGCAGCAGCCAGGCCACGCTGGTGGACACCCACTGGGTCGGCGGCGATCCGCTTCAACTTGAGGCTTATGGCCACGCCGCCTGGTCGCCACGCCAGGCGATTTTGACGCTGCGCAACCCCAGCGACAAGCCGCAAACTCTCGATCTCGATCCCGCCGAGGCATTCGATCTGCCCCCGACCGCTCATCCGGCGTTCTCTGTTCGCTCCCCATGGAGAGACGATGCCAAGCCTCCGCTTACACTCACCGCCGGCGAACGCCACAGTTTCGAGCTGCAGCCGTTCGAGGTACTTACCCTTGAGAGCGGCCAGGTGAATGGTCGTTGAGTGAACGTCGCGGCTACCTCCTCATCGCTGGTGCCGCCTGCTGCTGGGGCGCATCCGCCGCGCTCGGCCGCGCCATGTTCATCGGGCGCTTCGCCGCGGTCGCCGCGCTCGACCCGCTGATCCTGACCCAGGCGCGCATCACCCTGGCGGCGATGATACTGCTTCCCGCCTTGCTGGCGCTGCGCGGCCGCGGCGTGTTGCTGCCTCCCGGCGCCGCGGCGCGCGCTGTCGTCTTGGGCGTCGTCGGCATGTCGTCGTCGAACTATTTCTATTACATCGCCATAGACCGCACCAACGTTACCACCGCCATCATTCTGCAGTACACGGCGCCCATCTTCGTGCTCGTGTATTTGGTGGCGCGTGGCCGTCAGCGCGCCACGCCGAAACGCGTCTCCGCAGTGGCGCTCGCGGTTATAGGAATCGCGCTTGTGTTGGGCCTTGGCCAACTCCGTCTCGATACAATCGGTGTTATCGCCGCCATGGTGGCTGCCCTGGCGTTCGCCTACTACAACATCGCCGGCGAGCAGCTCAGCGCCCGCGTGGATCCGGTGCTCGTATCGCTCTATATGCTTCTGGGAGCCGCCGTATTCTGTCTGCTGGTCAACCCGCCCTGGCGCTGGCAAACCCATTACAGCGCCGGGCAATGGGAATTCCTGCTGCTCTTCAGTCTTCTCGCCACGCTCTTCCCGACGCTGCTTTACATTGGCGGATTGAAATACCTTGACCCCACCCGCGCCGTGATCACCAGTTGCCTGGAACCGGTAGCGGGCATTCTCCTCGCCGCCAGCTTCCTGGGAGAGCACGTCGGCTGGCTGCAAATCCTCGGTGTTGCCTGCGTCCTCTCCGCGATTGTCCTTGCCGCGACCGCCGCCTCTGCGGCGCAGGCTGCTACTCCGCTCTAAGCGCCGCCGCGGGATCCTGCCGCGCCGCCCGCCAGGCCGGATGCAGTGCCGCCGCAGCCGGTAACAACAATAGCAGCGCCACCGCGCCGGCGACCGCGACCGGGTCGCTGGCGCTGATTCCGGGAAGCAGGGGCTGGAGCCAGCGGCCCGCCAGCAACACCATGGGCAGGCCAATGGCAAGTCCCCAGCCAGGAAAAAAGAGTCATGGCTAAAAGCCTTGACGCCGCAGCTCGGCGAGGGTTAGCCGGCTGGGAGTGATTTGCCGGGAAGCGAGAAGCTGGCCCAGGTGGCGCGCCATGGGGTCGGTTTCGAGATTGACCGACTGGCCGATGCGGCGATGGGCCAGGTTCGTGTTCTGGTAGGTGTGCGGGATTAGGGCAAAGCTGGCGCCGGCGCGCGTCAGCCGGGCGATAGTGAGGCTGATGCCGTCCACCGCGAGCGAGCCTTTGAGCACGAGGAAGGGAAGCAATGGCTTGGGAATGGCGACCGTCATCCAATCGGGACGCAACTCAACCAGCTTGCCGGTTCCCTCGACATGGCCTTGCACCTGGTGCCCAGAGAGTGCGTCGCCAACCCGCAGCGGAGGTTCGAGGTTCACCGCATCGCCGAGCCGCAGCGCCCCGAGTGAGGTCAGCGTCAACGTTTCATCGGTGAGGTCGGCGCGGAACTCCGTTCCGCGCCGCTGAACGATGGTCAGGCAGCATCCATTGACGGCGATGCTGTCGCCGAGCGCGAGACGGCGCAGCACCGCGACCGGCGTCTTGACGCGCAGCCGCCCACCCGAATTCTCCGTTACCCGCCCCACCGCTTGTACGATGCCTGTAAACACGTTTTTACTCTCCCAGATACGTTTCAATCATGAGGTCGGGGCCGACGCTCTCCGCTAGCAGCGGTCCGCGCGGTCGCACGGCGAGCCCATCGTGCAGCTCTGACGCCAACGGCCAGCCACGGTCACCCAGCAGCAATGGCGCCTGGAACAGGATCATCTTATCCACCAGTCCGGCGCTGAGCATGGCGCCGTTCAGCCGCGACCCGGCTTCGAGCAGTACGGAGAGGATCTGTTCCTCGCCGAGCTTGCGCAACACCGCCAGTGGATCAAGCCCGCCACCCGTAGCGGCCGACACCGCCTCGACGCGCACGCCGGCTTTCTGCAACTGCGTTGCCCGCTCCGGAGTGCCACCCGAATGCAACACCAGTAAGTCATGCTTGCGCCGCGCCGATTTAACCAGTTGTGAAGCGGTGGGCAGCCCCAAATGTGAGTCGAGCACGACTCGCAGGAGCGGACGCCGCCGCGGTCGCTTGCTGCGGTCGGTGAGCAACGGATTGTCGATCAACGCCGTGCCGATTCCGGTGAGTACCGCGTCCGACTGATGGCGCAGGGTTTGCACCCGGTCGCGCGAGGGCATGGAGCTGATCCAGCGCGGCGCGTCGGAGCTGCCCCCCGCCGCGATACGTCCATCGAGGCTGATCGCCGCTTTCAGCGTGACAAACGGCAGCCCGGAGCGAATCCACTTGGCAAAGTCCTCGTTCATGCGCTGCGCTTCGCGGCCCAGGCAATCGGTTTCGACATTCACGCCCGCGGCGGCGAGGGCGGCGTAGCCGCCGCCAGAGACCGCCGGATTGGGGTCGCTCATGCCTCCCACCACGCGCGCAATGCCTGCGGCTTTGATGGCTTCCGTGCACGGCCCGGTGCGGCCCTGATGACAGCAGGGTTCGAGATTGATGTAGAGCGTGCCGCCGGCGGCCTCACCGCCGGCCTCCGCCAGCGCAATGATCTCGGCGTGGTCCTGCCGCTCATACTGGTGCCAACCGCGCCCGACCACACGGTCGTGGTTAACCACCACCGCGCCGACGCGGGGATTGGGCGAGGCCAGCGCCGTGCCTTCCGCGGCCAGGCGCAGCGCTTCGCGCATGTAGTCGAGATCGTGCAGGCGATACATACAGACTGAATTGTAATGCTATGATCGGTCGAAAATGATTGAACTCGCGCCCAACGAGTACGCCGCCTTGGTGGATTCAATACTGAATTCGATCACCCCGCCCAAAGCCGAAGCGGTTCCGGTGGCGGCGGTGGAGATAGCTCCATCGCCCACTGCGTCCAATCTAGCCGCCACCCTTGAATCCACACTACTCACCGCCGACGCCACGCGCGAGCAGATCACCCGCCTCTGCGATGACGCCGAGAACTGGCGCCTGGCGGCGGTATGCGTGAATCCGTGCTGGGTGGCGCTGGCCGCCTCCCGGCTGCGCTCGACGAATGTGCAAGTCGTGACCGTCGTCGGATTTCCGTTGGGGGCGAGTCTGTCGGTCTCAAAACGCCATGAAGCCGCCGAATGCCTGAAGCTCGGTGCCGACGAACTCGACATGGTGATCAACGTGGGCGCTCTCAAAAGTGGCGCCGATGACCAGGTGGGTGCCGATATACGCGGCGTGGTCGAGCTGGCGCATGAGGCTGGCGCTCGGGTGAAAGTGATTCTTGAAATGGCCTACCTCACCCGCGACGAGCAGCAACGCGCCTGCGGCATCGCTCTCGCCGCCGGCGCCGACTACATTAAGACCTCCACCGGGTTCGGCGCCTCGGGCGCGACCGTCGAGGATGTCGCCTTTTTGCGCTCGGTCATCGCCGCCAAAGCTCGGATTAAGGCCGCCGGCGGCATTCGCACCCGCGCCCAGGCCGAAGCCCTGCTCGCCGCCGGCGCCGACCGCATTGGCACCAGCTCCGCCCGCACGATCCTCGACCGCCCGTGATAATGTGAAAGCAGCGAGCGGGAGTAGTTCAGCGGTAGAACGCCAGCTTCCCAAGCTGGATGTCGCCGGTTCGATCCCGGTCTCCCGCTCCATTTCACGCGAATTACCCGGACCTCAACGGCACGAGCGTATACCGCCACCGTGAAAACGACTTCGAGCTCGAGGGGGCATTGGGGGGAGCAGTGGACAATAACACTCTGTCCGGACACATCAAGGACAGCGGCCGCGCCCAATCTTGGAACCAGACCCGGGCGGCGGCGAGATTCAGAATCGACTACCCCGTCGTGCAGGGCCCGATGGGCGGCATCGCCACGCAGAGATTGACGGCCGCGGTCTCGAACGGCGGGGGCCTGGGTTCGTTCGGAGCCCACGGCCTAAGCCCCTCGGCCATTCAGGAAGTCATCGCCGAGATCCGCAGCCTCACCACGAAGCCGTTTGCGATCAATCTCTGGGTATCCATGGAAGATGCCGGCGCACGCACCAGCGGTCCAGTCGAGTTTGCCCGTAGTTTGGCTCCGCTGGCGGAGCACATCCGGGCCTTGGGCGGCACCCTGCCGCGATATGAACCGTACAAACCGATCCGATTTGAAGAGCAGGCGCGAGTTGTGATCGATGCCAACGTGCCCGTTTTTAGCTTCATTTACGGGATACCGCCACGGGAAATCCTGGACGAATGCCGGAAGCGGAACATCGTCACGGTGGGCAGCGCGACCACCCCGGACGAGGCCGTCGCGCTTGAGCAAGCCGGCGTGGACGTGATTGTGGCTTCGGGCTTCGAGTCCGGAGGGCATCGTGGCTCCTTCCTACGTCCCGCCGAGGAATCGCTGGTCGGCATCTTCGCGTTGCTGCCGCAAATCGTTGATGCGGTGTCGGTGCCGGTGGTGGCGGCCGGCGGCGTGGCGGATGCCCGCGGCCTGCTGGCCGCCTTTGCGCTGGGAGCGGAAGGGGTGCAAATCGGGACAGCCTTTCTGGCCACCGAGCAGTCCGGCGCCAGCCGCCTGCACCGCGAGGCGATCCTTAGCGGGAAGGCGCGCCAAACCGGATTGACCAAGGGGTTCACCGGAAGGCTGGCGCGTGGCATTCAGAATCAGTTGCTGACAGAGCTCAGTCGCCCGGGGGTGGAGGTTCTACCCTATCCGCTGCAGCGCATGCCGGTGAGAAACCTGACGCGGGTCGCCGAGCCGGCGGGGAGAGCGGAACTGCTTCCGTTGTGGGCTGGGCAGAGTGCCAGTCTCGCCCGACAGAACGATGCGGCCGCGTTGCTGCAGGCGCTGGTTTCTGACGTTTCCGCCATTGCCGGCCCGGTGTTGGACTGGAGCCGACGACGAGGCGGCCAGTGATCGGATAGGACGGTCGACCCAGCCCGCAAGAAAGGAGATGCCCATGGCGCGGCCGGTAACGTATCGGACAGTAAAGGCGGCTGGAGTCTCGAGCTTTTACCGCGAAGCGGGCGCGAAGAACTCTCCCACGCTGTTGTTGCTGCATGGTGGAGGCAGATGCTAGGCTGCCAAGCGTTGCGCGGCGGGGGCGGCGGCGGGTGGCTTTCGTTGCAGGCGCCGCATGGCGTCCTTGATCGTGAATTGGCTCGGCGATTCCAAACGCTTCAGCTCCGACCAGTCGATCGGCATCGCGACCGGCGCGCCGGGGCGGGCGCGGACTGAATAGTCGGCCACCGCCGTCGCGGTGTAGTCGTTGCGGAAGAAATCAATGAACACCTTACCCGTCCGTTTGGCCTTGGCCATTGTGGCCACATAGGCATTCGGCGCGCTGGCCACCATTTCGCCGGCGATCGAAGCCGCGAACGCCTTCACCTCCGGCCAGCGCTCGCGCGCCCCCAAGGGAACTGTGAGATGCAATCCCTTGCCGCCGGTGCATTTCAGCGTGGCATCCAGATGCCGCTTTCTGAGCCGCTGGCGCAAATCCAGAGCCGCCAGCTTCAGCGCGGAGAAGGGAACATCGGGCGCCGGGTCGAGATCGAAGATCATGCGGTCGGGGCAATCAATTGCATCCACCGAGGCGCCCCAGGGATGAATCTCGATCGTGCCCATCTGAATCAACTCCAATAATCCGGCCTCATCTTCAATATAGAAATAGTTGTAGACATTGCCCTTGTGCTTGAACTTGAAGGGGCGAATGTGTTCGCCGAACCCCTTACCGGGGCTTCGTTGGAAGAAGCATGCGCCGTCAATACCGGTGGGGCAGCGCAGCAAACTGAGCGGATGCCGGGCAATGCTTGCCAGGATGCGCGGCGCCGCCGCGGCATAGTAATCGGCCACTTCGCCCTTGGTGACGTGCCCGGTTTCTGAAATGACGCGATCGCGATGGGTGATGTTGATCATGGGTGCCTCTGGTTGCGCTGCCGCTCGTTGTGGCGTCTCCCGCACCACTTGTTCCGCTTTCTTGTCGTCGCGCAAACCCTGAAACGAAGGATGGCGGATGCGGCCGTCGGCGGTCCATTCGGTGAACGCGACCTCGCAGAGCAGTTCCGGCTTCACCCAGCGCACCCGTCGCCATTCGCCCGCGCCCATGCCGGCGGTTTGCTCCCGCGTAAGCACTGGCTTGTCGCTGGCCACCTTGGCGAACCGCGCCGTCAGGGCGCGTGCGCTTTGCATCGAAAACCCGGTGCCGACTTTACCGGCATAGCGCAGTTCGCCCTTTTGCCGGTAGGCAAGGTAGAGCGCGCCCAGCGCCCGGCCGCCGGAGCGCGCGAGGCTGTAACCGATGATGATGAACTCCTGCCGCCGGCCACACTTAACCTTCATCCAACTCGATTGCCGCCCGGCGCGGTAGGGCGCGTTCGCTTGTTTCGAGATCATGCCCTCGAGCCCGCGCTGGCAGACGGCGCTGAACATTTCCGCCCCTTGCCCGACGATATGGTCGCTGAAGCGCAGTGCTTCATCCTGCTGGCGTCCGATCAGGCCTCGCAAGGCCTCCTTGCGCTCCGCCAAGGGCAGCGCGCTCAAATCGCGGCCGGCCAGTTCCAGCAGGTCAAATACGCAGGCGACGATCTTGCTTCGATCGCCACCTGAGCCAAGCGCCGCTTGCAGGGCCTGGAACGTGCTTTTGCCGTCACCGTCGAGCACCACGGCCTCCATGTCAAGCACCGCGTTGGGGACCGGCAGCCGCTTCATTGCCGCCACGATAGTGGGGAAGCTGGCAGTCCAGTCGTTGCCGTTCCGGGTGCGGAGGCATACCTTGCCTTCAGACAGATATCCCAAAAGACGGTAGCCGTCGAACTTGATTTCGTGCAACCACTGGCCGCCCTCGGGCGGTTCCTCGCCCAGCGTGGCCAGCTGCACCGCGCCGTAGCGGG
>JANWLQ010000073.1 GCA_025450725.1 Terriglobales bacterium | reverse complement strand
TTGCCCGCGCCGTTGGGGCCGATCAGTCCGAAAATCTCGCCGTCGTTGACTTCAAATGAAACGTCGTCAACCGCGACGGTGCGCCCGTAGGCCTTGCGCAGGTTGGCGACGCGGATAACAGCCCGCGAGGCGGCAGATGGCGTCAGGAATCGCTCAACTTCTGGGACCGCCGAGTTTTCAACCTGCATGAGTGAACTACTTCGAGTCGCTGAGCGATTTTAGCAGCATGTCCATTGCACGGTTTTCGTGCTACACTGAGTTCGTGGCGAAGAACGTAACAATTCGGCTATCAGACCAAGCCGCACATTGGGCTCGCCGCAAGGCGGCGGATGAGAACACCTCGGTCTCCCGCTTGGTCGGCACCATGATCGAGCGCCAAATGCGTCAGACGGATGAATACTGGGCTGCTTTCGAACGGTGGAAAAAATTAGTGCCGCAGCCCGGCGTTGACGCGTCGCAACGCTGGACCCGCGAAGAAATTTATGAGCACCGGCGTTAGCACGTTTTTCGCCGATTCCAACCTGTTGATTTACTGGCAGGACACCGCGCATCCTGAGAAGCAAATGCGTGCGGCAGCTTGGGTCGAAAGCCTGTGGTTAAAGGGCCAGGGCCGATTGAGCTGGCAGGTACTTCATGAATTCTATTGGAACGCGACCCGCAAGCTCCGGGTCGAGAACAATCTAGCGCGAGGCATTGTCCGCGAACTCGCCCAATGGTCGCCTGTAGACACCAGCTTGGGGCTAGTCGAGAGCGCCTGGAGCTGGAGCGAGCGCGCCCAGGTCCCCTATTGGGACGGCCTCATCCTCGCTGCCGCCGAACGCTGCGAAGCCACCTACCTGCTTACCGAGGATTTCACCGCCGGCCGGCGCTACGGCGATTGCACTGTGCTCAATCCATTCACCGCCGATCCCGACGAATACCTTCCCGCGACCTGACGGCGGCCGCCGTATACTCGGGGTTGTGGCTGATTCCTCTTACACCATTGGGGTTGATCTTGGCGGCACCAATTTGCGCATTGCCGCCGTGTCGCCTGAAGGGCGCTTCATCGAAAAGATCGCGCTCGACACCGAGGTGAAAGAAGGACGCGAGCGCGTTGTCACCGATCTCTGTGACGCCATCAAGGAACTCGAACGCCGGCTCAAGGGCTCCAAGCTTGCCGGTATCGGCATCGGCGTCGCCGGAATCATCAACTTGGCCAACGGCACCGTGCGCCAGTCGCCCAACCTTCCCGGCTGGAGCGACTTCCCGGTGCGCGACGACATCGAGCGCCGCCTCCGCACCCACGTGATTTTGGAAAACGACGCCAATGCCGCCGCGCTGGGTGAAAAATGGGTCGGCGCCGGGCGCGATGCCTCCGGACTGTGCATGATGACCGTTGGCACTGGCATCGGCGGCGGCGTGATCCTCGACGGACGCATTTGGCACGGCATGGATGGCATGGCCGGCGAACTCGGTCACATGACCATTGATCCCAACGGCGCGCTTTGCGGCTGCGGCAACCTCGGCTGCGTGGAAGCCTATGCCGGCGCGAGCGCCATTACGCGCATGGCCGCCGCCGCTATTCGCGTGGGGCGTTCGCCCGAGCTCGCCCGCGAGGCCGACGCGCTGGGCGAGTTGACCGCGGAAATCGTCTACATCAAGGCCAAGCAGGGCGACCTCGTCGCGCGCGAGATCTTTGAAATGGTGGGGCGCTCGCTCGGCGTGGCGCTGGCCAACCTGATCAACATTTTCAACCTCCCGCTCTATGTGGTCGGTGGCGGCGTAGCCCGCGGATGGGATGCCTTCGCACCCGCGCTCATGGCCGAAGTTCGCAAACGCTCGCTGGTGTATCGCTCAAGCTCGACCCGCATTGAACCCAGTTCACTCGGCGGCGAAGCTGGCCTGCTCGGAGCCGCCTACCTGCCGCACATGAGGGACCCGCAATGGAAAAACCAGTAAAGAAGCCTGCCTTCGAACAATGCTTGCAGCGCCTCGAGGTCGTGGTCAAGGAGCTGGAAAAGCCCGAGCTCGCTCTTGAAGCCAGCGTCAAACTCTTCGAAGAGGGAATGGCGCTCGTGGACGACTGCCGCAAACAGCTCGAAACCGCCGAAGCCAAGGTGGAGGTCTTGGTGAAACGCGCCGGCCAGGTCGTCCCCGAACCGTTCAAACCCGAATCGGCATAACTAGGGGCGCTGGCTAGCCGGCGCGTTTTTCCTCGCCGAAGTATTGGCGATCGCGTCCCCGCTGTTTCGCCTGGTACAAGGCCGCATCCGCCGCGCGGAGCAGTTGCTGGGGAGTGATCTCGTTGCCGGGGCAAAGGGCGATGCCAATGCTCAGATTGATCTGCAATTTCGCTTCGTCGTCGGGAATGGCGAAGCGGTGGTTGCGCACGCCTTCACGAATGCGGGCCGCGACGAAGTGCGCACCCTCCTGGTTGGTGTCGGGCAGAATGACGGAGAACTCGTCGCCGCCGAATCGGGCGACCGTGTCAATGTCGCGCATGTCGTGGGCGAGGATGCGCGCAAACTGCCGCAACACGTCATCGCCGGCGTGGTGCCCAAAGCGGTCATTCACCTGTTTGAAGTTATCGAGGTCAATGAGCAACAGACAGCACGAAGTCGCCTTGCGCTGGGCGCGCCGCACTTCCTGTTCGAGCGCCTGTTCGAAATAGCCGCGCGTCCTGAGGCCGGTGAGGAAATCAGTGTAAGCCGCCCGGGTCAGGCGCTGCACCATGCGGATGCGCATGACCTGATTTTCGGCCAATAGGCTGAGGAACCACAGCAGGTGGGCGTCGGCCGCGGTAAATCCGCCCACCGTGCGAAAAAGTTGAATGGAGCCGGTAAAGTCGCGTTCCAGAAACAGCGGCGCCGCCAACGCCGCGGTGGCGCCGACGCGGTCCAGGAAGCCGTCCATCTCGCCGTCCCACCCGCGTTCCACCAGGAGCGGCTTGCATAACTCGGCCGACCAGCCATGCAAGAGGTTGGTTCGCACCTCGGGCACCTCGGGCGGGTCGAACCTTCGCCCGAGGACCAACTGCGAGTCGTGCCCCTGGCGATCGGAAAAAACCACGAGTTGGCGGTCGCTCTGGACGACGTTTTGGGCGAGGTCGAGCAAGACGCGCAGGCCGGTGGGCAAGGATTGTTCCAGTTCCGCGCGCAGCGCCAAACGCAAAAGTCCCAGCAGAGAATCCAGCCGCTTTTCAAAGAGCGTCGGATTCGGTTCATCAGAAATTTCGAGAATGGCCCGCGCAGGTATTGGCAATGCCTACACTTGGATGCAAGAATTCGCGCCGACGGTTATCCCCGTCCGGGTGGATTGCAACTTGGGCGGCGATAGGCCACGCTCGAAGAAGATGGCCACAGCGAACCCAGCGCCGGCGCGGGCACCGCAACACCCTCCGGCGGCCGCCTTATTGGGTGAAAGCCCTAGCATCCAAGCCGTGCGCCGCACCATCGCCCAGGTTGCCGATACCAATCTCACCGTCCTGCTTCAGGGCGAAAGCGGCACGGGCAAGGAGATCGCCGCCCGCCTGGTTGCCGCGAGCTCGGGGCGCCCGGATTCGCAATTCGTCAAAGTCAACTGCGCGGCCATCCCGCTCGAACTTCTTGAAAGCGAGTTGTTCGGTTACGAGCCCGGCGCCTTCACCGGCGCCAACCGGCAAAAATCGGGGAAGTTCGAACTGGCAAGCGATGGCACGATTTTTCTCGACGAGATCAGCGAACTCCCGCTGGCGCTGCAGGCCAAGCTGCTTCAAGTGCTCCAGGACGGGGAATTCTCGCGTCTCGGTGGCTACCGCCCGCTCTCCGTGGATGCCCGCGTCATCGCCGCCACCAACGTGGACCTCCGTCAGGCTGTCGCCCGGCAGTCGTTTCGCCGCGACCTTTTTTACCGGCTCAACGTCATCGCGATTTTCCTGCCGCCCCTGCGCGAGCGGCAAGAGGATATCGAATTGCTGACCGATTATTTTCTGGCCAAGTTTTCCGCCGAGTACGACCGACCGGCGGTGCCGTTTTCCGATTCGCTGCGCCGGCTGCTGCTCGCGCACTCGTGGCCCGGCAATGTCCGCGAACTGGAGAATCTGGTCAAGCGCCATATTATTCTGGGCGATGAGAAAGCGCTGCTGCCCGATTTGATGGAGGCGATGCCGGAGGAATTTTCGAGGCCTGTGACGCCATTGGCCTCGCCCAGCCGCGGTCCCATCGCGGCGCCCGGTTCGCTGCTCGAGCGCGGACGCGCCGCCGCCCGCGAAGCCGAGCGCCAGGCGTTGCTCAATGCTTTGGCGCAAACCCGTTGGAATCGCCGCCAGGCGGCATCGCAGTTGCAGATCAGCTACAAGAGTCTTCAGAACAAGATCAAGTCGCTGCTCAATGACCGGACTCAACAAACTGGGGGTCAATAGCCGCCGCCACCATTTGCCTGAACTTCTCGAGCGTGCACGGATTGCATTTCGGTATCGTCACTGGTACATTGAGCGGCGGCGTCGTCAGGCTGAGCTGCGTCCCATCGTGCATCTGATCGAGCGACTGCGAGGTATAGGCGATGTGCACGGTATAGATTCCCGTCGCCTCCCGCCAGAGTTCAAAAATGAGGGCGCTGCCGGGGGGCGTATCGTTTTCAGCGTAGCCGGGTAGTTTCCAGTCGAGCCCGAGTGGGACGGCAACGCTGGTGATATTGGTGTCATGCCCCACAACAAACGCGATTTTGTCATCGGGATGGCCCAGGGCTCCGGCCACCGGTTGTTGGCGCGCGGCCTGCTCGAGCGAGTGCTGAATGTGGGCCAGCAGATTGGAACCGCGCGCGCGCGCCTCGTAGGGGGCCGCCAGCATCAGGCGCACGTATTCGACGTGCAAGGGCAGAATGGCGTGGAGCGCGCGCGGGTCGAGCCGCCCCCAACCGAGCTTCGCGCCGCTCATTCCGTCGGCGTATTCGAGTTCCAACGCCTCCGACAAAATGCCGCCAGTATGAATTGGACCGTCCAGCGCGACCATGCCGGTTTTCCCGGCGCGCAGCGCCGTGGGCTGCGACTCCCAAGGCGCCGCCGGCACATCCAGCACTTGGCGCAATTGCTTCATCGCCGGCTGCAAGCGGCTGGCGTAGTCATCGAGGCTGCCCGGAATGAGGCTCCGCACCGAAGCGGCCGCCTGGGCCGCGTCCACCTTACCCAGCCCCGATTCAACCGGGCGAATGAGCGGATCGGGTTTTTTTGCCGCCACCCCGACCTCCACGGTACAACCTGGATACATGCCTTGCGCCAGTGCTTTGCCGGTCTCGACAGTGCGCTCATCGGTGTCAGCCCAAAACCAGATGTGCGCGCCGGCGGCGCAGCCGCTGGCATCGGTCAACCCCAACTTTGCGAAAAAGGCGCGGTAGTATGCACCATACAAGACCATAAGCGCGCGTCCGTGCGCGGTGAGGTCGGCCGGGGAAACGCCAAAATCAGGCCACGGCTGGCGCGCGTAGCGGTTCAACTCGGCGTTGGTCTCGATGGGGGCGCGCACACCGTGGCGGGTGAGCACCAGCGCGTAGACGACATGCGGGCGCACCGCCGGAGCCGGAGGGACCGGCGCCAGTAACAAAGCCAGCAAGGCAATGAGCATACATGTATGCTATGCGACATGCGCCACTCTCGGTCAACCTTTGCGCTCGGGCTTTTCCTGCTCACCGCGAGCCTTTCATTTTCCGCCCTCGCGCAGGAGTGCGCGTCCGCCCCCAACCCAATCTACGACGCCGCGATCAAACACAACACCACTCTGCCCAATTTCATTACCGAGTTGGTGGACCATTTGCCGGCCAGCGCCTGCGTGCCCTCCCCCGAAACCTATTTTGGCCACATTATTGGCGCGCCCGGGCTGCTCGACCACACCGACAAGCTCAACGGCTACCTGCGCCTGCTCGAGTCGAAATCAAAGCGGATCAAGGTCTTCTCGCTGGGCCAGAGCGAAGAGGGGCGTGAAATGCTGGTCGCCGCCATTGCCGACGAGGCCACCATCGCCCAGCTCGATCATTACAAGGACATCACCCGCCGGCTTGCCGACCCGCGCGGCCTCACCCCGGCCGCCGCCGCGGCGCTGGTCAACCAGGGCAAGCCGATGTACTGGGCCACGGGCAGCATTCATTCCTCGGAAACCGGCTCGCCCGAAATGCTCATGGAGCTGGCATACCGCCTCATCGTTGAGGATTCGCCGTTCATCCAAACCATCCGCGACCACGAAATCACGCTGATCACGCCGCTGGTCGAGACCGATGGACACGACCGCGAGGTGGATCTCTTCACCCATCGCCACACCCACCCCGATCAGCCCACGCCGAGCCTTCTGTTCTGGGGCCATTACGTTGCCCACGACAACAACCGCGACGGCATGACGCTGGCCCTGGCGCTTTCGCGCAACATGATGAACGGATTGCTCGACTGGCACCCCACCGTCTTCCATGATCTCCACGAGTCGGAACCATTCCTCTATATCTCAACCGGCAGCGGGCCCTACAACCCCTGGCTCGACCCGATGCAGATTGACGAGTGGCACGCGATGGCGTACCACGAAATTGACGAGATGACCAAACGCGGCGTGATCGGCGTTTGGACGCACACCTACTACGACGGCTGGGCGCCCAACTATCTCTTTTACTTCGCCAACACCCACAATGCCATCGGACGTTTCTACGAAACGCAATCCGCGCCCGGCGGCGGCGACACCGGCCCGGTGCAAGTCGGCGCCGCGGCCGCCGCCCGCGAATGGTACCGGCCCAACCCGCCGCTACAATCGGTGATTTGGTCGCTGCGCGACAACATCAACATGCAGGAGAGCGCGCTGTTGTTCGGTATGAATAACGTCGCGAGCAATGCCCGCCAGTTTCTCGATGACTTCTACATCAAGAGCGTGCGCGCCGTCGCCAAGGGACGCACCGAGGGTCCGGCAGCCTGGGTATTTCCGGCGAGCGACGCCCGCACGTACCAGCAGGCGCGCATCCTGGACCAGTTCCAGGCGCAGGGCGTCGAGGTGCATCGCCTGAATGACGCCTTCCGCGCCGGGGGCGCGACCCTTCCCGCGGGAAGTTATGTGCTCCGCATGGATCAGCCCTACAGCCGGCTGATTGACATGATGCTCGACAAGCAGTACTACAGCCCCGACGACCCCCGTCCCTACGACGACACCGGCTGGACGCAGGGCGCGCTCGCCAATATCGCGACCGTGCGCGTCGCCGACACCGCCATTCTCGACGCGCCGATGACCAAGGTTTCGGGCGACGTGGCGCCGCCCAGCGGCCTCGTCGGGCCGGGGGCGAGCGCGTCGGCGACGTTTATCGTCAACAACAATGGCGACGCCAACCTGGCCAGCTTTCGCTTTGCCCTGGCCTCCTTCCCCATGCAGGCGGCCGAGCTCGCCTTCGACGGCGCCGGGCGCCACTTCAACGCCGGCAGCTTCCTGATTGAATCGAGCGACGCGGCCGCGATCGCCAACGCCGCCAAGATCGCCGGCGTCGAGGTGGTCGCCGCGCCGCTGCCCCAGGTGGCCACGCACGAGCTCGCCGCACCGCGCATAGCGCTCATGCACAACTGGCAGAGCACGCAGAACGACGGATGGTTCCGCGTCTCGCTCGACCAGCTCAAGGTGCCGTACACCTATATCGCCGACAACAAGATCAAGATGACAGCGAACCTGCGCCAGCAATTCGACGCCATTATCGTTCCGCCCTCGATCGGCGGCGATCTGCCTGCGATCATTCGCGGCCTACCGATGCCAATGGAGGGAGGAGGACAGCCGATTGCCTGGCAGAACACCCCAGACATGCCCGATCTCGTGCGGCCCGGCATGGACTCGACCGCGGACATGCGCGGCGGCCTGGGACTGAGCGGCATTGCCAACCTCGAACAGTTCGTGCGCCAGGGCGGGTTGCTGGTGACCATTGGCGCCAATGCGGTCATTCCCATCGAGAGCGACATGGCGGCGGGCGTTACGCAAAGCCCGGCGCCGGCCACGCTCATCGCCGGCGGCGGCGTGGTTCGCGCCAAGGTTGTTGATCTCACCAATCCAATCGCTTACGGCTACGATCCCGACGTCGCGCTTTACTATGCCGCCAGCCCGATTCTTTCGGCTGGCGGAGGAGCGGGCGGTCGCGGGGGACGTGGCGGCGGCCGCGGCGGTCCCGGCGCCCAGCCGCGCTCGCCGCGCACCTCGGGCACGGGCGTTGTGAACGACCCGGATGTGATCCAAGCGCGCCCGATCGAGATGCAGCAGCAGGCCACGGCGCGCGGCGGCGTCCCGCCCGGCGGCCTAGACGAAGGCGCGCAACCGTGGCCCGCATCGCAATCCCCAGCCGCAGGGCGCGGCCGCGGAGGCGCCGCCGCCGGCGGAGCGGCCCCGCGTGTGATCGTCCGCTTCGCCGACGCCAAGGACCTGCCCCTCAGCGGCTTGTTGCAAGGCGGCGAAGCGATCGCCAACCAACCCGCCATTGTCGAAACCACCTACGGCCAAGGCCACGTGGTAATGTTCGCCGCCAACCCCATGTGGCGGAACGAAACCAGCGGCGCCTTCGCCTTCCTCTTCAACGCCCTGCTGAACTACAAAAGCCTCGACCGCTAGCACGCTGAACGGGCGAGGCGATAACGGGGCCATTGCGCCCCACCCCAATGCCCAAAGCGGCATTGGGGCCCGTTTCGCGGACCGGGTCCTGCGATCTCGCATCGCTCCGCAAACCACCCTTCGGATACGACTCGATCCCAGTCGCCGGTCGTGGTGAACATACCGGGCCAGTGAGTGCATCCAATCCCTCTGCGGAGGTGCACTCATGGCCAAGCACGGTTTGAAGGAGCCCACGCGGCTGGCGACCCGCGACGATGACAGCGGGCTATACCAGGTCATCGTCGAAACCCCGAAGGCCAGCCGCAATAAATTTGCCTACGACACGCGCGAGCGGATCTTCTGCCTGCGCAAGGTGCTGCCCGCCGGCATGGCGTTCCCCTATGACTTTGGGTTTTTGCCCGGCACCCTTGCCGAGGACGGCGATCCGGTCGATGTGCTGCTTCTCATGGATGAGCCTGCGTATCCAGGTGTCGTCGTGCAGGCGCGCCTCATCGGGGTTATCGAAGGCGAGCAGATTGACGGAAAAAAACGGGTGCGCAATGACCGTGTCCTGGCCGTCGCCGCGGCCACCCATCGCTACGCCGAGGTGAAGAAATTTACCGATCTCCCGCAGCACTTCATCAAGGAACTGGAAGAGTTTTTTGTCAACTACCACCGCCTCGAAGGCAAGGCCTACAAGCTGCTGGGCTGCCACGGCCCCATGACCGCGCGCAAGTTGATTGACCAGGCGGCGGCATGACCGAAATCGCGCTGCGATTTCTAATCGGAGGCGTGGTCGTCAGCGCGTTCGCGTTGGCCAGCGACTTCGTGCGCCCCAAGAGCTTCGCCGGCTTGCTGGGCGCGTCGCCCTCCATCGCATTGGCGAGTGTGGGGCTGACGCTGAAGCAGCATGGTGCGACCTATGTTGCGCTCGAAGGGCGATCCATGCTTCTTGGCGCCGCTGCGTTTCTCGGCTATGCCTGGGTGGTAGGGCAAGTGCTCGCCCGCAGCCGCGCCCGTGCCGCCACCGGCAATGCGTTGTTTACCGCAGTGATCGCGCTGCCGGTATGGTTCGGCGTTAGTTTCGGATTGCTGCTGCTGTTTACGAGGATGAGGATGTGAAAATTCACCTCGACACGTCCTCGCCCCGCGAAGCCAAAGCGCATGATTACGTGTACCGTTTTCTCTTTGGCGGCCTGGTGACGGCACTAGCGGGTGTCATTGCTAAAATCTACGGCCCTGTGGTGGGTGGCTTGTTCCTAGCTTTTCCGGCGATTTTTCCGGCCGCCTGCAGCCTGGCGCAGAGTCATCAAGAAAGGCGCAAGGCCGAAATTGGCTGCGACGGAACGGCGCGCGGCAAGAACGCCGCCGCAATCAACGCTTTCGGCGCATCATTGGGCACGCTTGGCCTCGCCGCATTCGCCCTGGCGCTGTGGAAGCTGATCAATGTTACATCCCCTGCAGCGACGCTCCTTGTCTGCCTCGCCAGCTGGCTGCTGGTCACGCTGAGCGCCTACCAAATCCGCAAGTCGCTGTAATGTTCACACTGCGAGACCATAATGGTCCACCAAAACCCCGCGGTTGGGGGAATTGGAATGAGCCCTTGCCTTTCACCTTTTCGAGTCCAATCGGGCGCATCCCCGATTCGTGACCATGCGCCTACACTACACCCAAAATGGGGGGGAGCACCACTTTCCCCAGCATTCGTAGTCGCATCCCAAAGTGAATGAGCTCGAAATCGCATGCCAAGGTGATGCCGTTTCCCTCCGAACCAGCGCCGCCTTTTCCCAAGCAGAAGCAGGCCCCGCCGGGGATCGAATCCAAAATGCAGCCGCGGCCTCGCTTCGAGGCGCCCGACTACCAGCCTGCTAACAAACTCCACGGACAAGTAGCGCTGATCACCGGCGGTGACAGCGGTATCGGGCGCGCGGTCGCGGTCATTTACGCGCGCGAAGGCGCCAACGTCGCGCTCGTCTACTTACCGGAAGAACAATCCGATGCCGAAGAGACGCGGGGCCATATCGAGCGTGCCGGCGCCAAGGCGCTCCTCCTTCCTGGCGACGTTTCCGATCCTAATTTTTGCGATCAAGCGGTCGAGGCGGTGGTCCAAAAGTTCGGCCAGATCAACATTCTCGTCAACAACGCCGCCTTCCAGCAGCATCAAACCGGCATCGAACACCTCGATT
>JANWLQ010000072.1 GCA_025450725.1 Terriglobales bacterium | reverse complement strand
GGGATGCATTCGAGACGATGATCCTGCCGCGGCGGCTGAATGGACGACTGCGCTTCACGCGCTTGTACTACCGCCTGGGATGGCCGCTATGGGCTTGGATTGCCCGGCACGTCACGCGGGGCCGGCAGCGTGAAACGGCGCTCAGCCTGTTCGGTCCGCTCTCCATGCTGCTGTTGTTCGTGATTTGGGCGGTGGGCCTGGTGTTCGGCTTCGCACTCGTCTACCTGGGACTTGGATCGCCACTGCAAACCAGCGAACCGCTGCGCGGGCTCGGCATGGACGTCTATCTGAGCGGCACCATGTTTCTCACGCTGGGTTTAGGCAATGCCGTGCCTCACACCAACCTTAGCCGCGCCCTGGCGGTATGCGAGGGAGGCATGGGCTTTGGCTTCGTGGCGGTGATCATTAGCTACCTTCCCATTCTCTACGGCGGATTTTCCACACGCGAGAGCAATATCTCGATGCTGGACGCCCGCGCCGGTTCGCCGCCGAGCGCTTCGGAACTGCTGCGGCGGCACGCGAACGACCGAGCACAGCTACAAAGCTACCTGGCGGAGTGGGAACATTGGGCGGCACAATTGCTGGAGAGCCAGATTTCGTATCCGGTGCTGGGGTTTTTCCGCTCCCAGCACGTCAACCAGTCGTGGCTGGCGGCATTGACCACGGTACTTGACGCTTGCGCCTTTGTAATCGCGACGGGCGACGACGCGTGCACACGGCAAGCCCAGCTCACCTTCGCCATGGGCCGGCACGCGGTGGTGGATTTGGCGCAGATTTTTTTGGGCCGGCGACCGACCGAAGTGCGTGAGCGTCTGTCGGACGCCGATTTAGAACGGCTCCGGGGTGAGCTCGCCGCGGCGGGGTGGGGCGTGAGCATGGACGAGACGCGGCGCCACCGCTTGCTGCAGTTGCGCAACCTCTACGACGCTCATGTACAGAGCATCGGCCTGGCTCTGGAACTTGAGGTGCCGGCATGGATCGGGAATGCGGACCATCTCGACAACTGGCAGCGCAGCCCCTGGGACAAGAGCCCGGCACTGGATATCCGCTCCCACTATTAAGCGGAGCCATGTCGAGTGCCGAGTCTAAGCGGCGAGTTTGCGGGCGACAGCCACTAATGTCGCCGCTCCGGCGGCGGCGGCGCCGATGGTGATCCACTGGTTGCCGCTGGGGCGGTGGGTGGCGAGCCAGAGCTCGCGACTCGAGGGCGAGGCGCGATGGTCAAAGGTTCCGTGGGCACCGCGGTCGCCTTCCACCGGCCGCCAAAGGTTGTCGGGACGGTTCGGATCTTCCGGTTCATCGGTCTGCTGCGCGGCGTAACCAGTGCGCGCGAGGTAATGGTCAAGCCAGCCGGGCGCCAGTTTGTTGCCTTCGATGGCTTCGACGGTTGAGCCGCCGACGAAAATTTCGCGGCGCGCATGGGCGGCCGCAAAGCGAATCGCCTGGGCCGCCACCTCGGGTTGAAAGATCGGCGGCACGGGCTGCGCCTTGTGCGGCAGCCGGCTCTTCACCCATCCGAATTGCGGCGTGTTGAGGGCGGGCATTTGCACCATGGTGATGCGCACCTGGCTGTTGTCGTGAATCAACTCGCAGCGCAGGGATTCGGTGAATCCCTGGATGGCGTGCTTGGCCCCGCAGTAAGCCGCCTGCAGGGGGATGCCGCGGTAGGCGAGGGCCGAGCCCACTTGGATAATGACGCCGCGATTGCGGGGCAACATGCGCCGCAGCGCCGCCATGGTGCCGTAGACGACGCCGAGATAGGTAACCTCGGTCACCCGGCGAACCTCCTCGGGAAGCAAATCCTTCACGGGCGAGAAGACCGAGGTCATGGCGTCGTTGATCCAGACATCGGGCGGGCCGAAGCGGGCTTCGACCGCCGCCGCAGCCGCCTCAACCTGATCGGAATCGGCGACATCGGTGGGTAAGGCGAGGGCTTCGCCGCCGCACGCCTCGACCTCGCACCGGGTGGCTTCGAGCCCCTCGCGACCACGCGCCAACAAGCCGATTTTTGCGCCGGGGCCGGAAAACGCGCGCACCGTGGCGCGCCCAACGCCGGCCGAAGCGCCGGTAATGACCACCACGCCAGCAAATGGCTGTTTGCCCATCTTGAGTTGGATGCTCAGTAACAGCAACTCTGCTCTTCCCTTTCCCTACTTTTCCTACTACCATGGGGGGCGAGACTTTCGGGTCAGGGCAAAATTCCGAGGAGATTGAAACATGAGGCGATCTATAGTTTTGGGAGTGGCAGCCGGCGTGGCGCTGGCGGCGGGCGGATGGCTGGCCAAGTCGTCCAGCATTCAAGGGGTGGAAGCTCAAGCGGGCGGCGTGGCGCAAACCTTCGCCAATCTGCATTACCGGCTGGTGGGCCCCTATAACGGAGCACGCGTGCTGACGGTCACCGGCATTCCCGGTGATTCCAAGGACTTTTACCTGGGCTCGGTGGACGGCGGTGTATGGAAGACGACCAACGCCGGCACCAGTTGGTCACCGCTGTTTGACAGCGAAGACATTCAATCCATCGGCGCGGTGGCGGTGGCGCCCTCCGATCCGAACATTATTTATGTTGGCACCGGCGAAGGCTGCCTGCGCAATGATATTTCCTATGGAAACGGCATGTACAAGTCCACCGACGCCGGCAAGACGTGGACGCACATCGGCTTGGATGACTCACAACACATCGCGCACGTGCTGATTGATCCGAAGAATCCGAATCGCGTCTTCGTAGCCGCGATGGGCCACGCCTCCGGTCCGAACGAGACGCGCGGCATTTTCCGCAGCGAAGATGGCGGCCAGAACTGGACCAAGGTTCTCTACCACGACGATAAGACGGGCGGCGTGGATATCGCTTTTGATCCGAACAACAGCCAGACCGTGTATGCCGGACTGTATCAGTTCATCCGGCTGCCGTGGCGCTCCGACAGCGGCGGCCCGGGCAGCGGGCTGTACAAATCGACCGACGGCGGCACGACCTGGAAGCAACTCACTGGCGGCGGCCTGCCGTCGGGCGTGTGGGGCAAAATCGGCATTGCGGTGGCACCCAACGGCAGCCGCATCTATGCGCTGATCGAAGCCAAGGAAGGTGGCATCTACGTTTCCGACGACAGCGGCGCCAACTGGAAGCTGGTCAATGACGACGACCAGTATCGGCAGCGCGCCTGGTACTTCAGCCACATCTTTGCCGACCCGAAGAACGTGGATACGGTCTACGTCGAGAACACGGGCCTTTTCCGCTCGACCGATGGCGCTAAGACGTTCACCTCGATTCACGGCGGCGATAGCCACGGGCTTTGGCTCGACCCAGCCGACCCGACGCACATGATCACGAGTTCCGACGAAGGCGCGTTCGTTTCGCTCGACAACGGTAAGACCTGGTCGAGCAACTTGAACCAGCCCTTCGGCCAGTTCTACTCCATCGCCACCGACAACGACGTGAATTACCACGTATACGGTGAAAAGCAGGACGCGGGATCGATGGTGGTGGCCACGCGCACCGACCACGGAAATATTGGCCCAGGTGACCAGTACAGCGCAGCCGGGGGCGAGAGCGGCTGGCTGATGCCCAAGCCCGGCGATTCCAACATCGTCTACGGCGAGAGTTATGACGGCGATATGACGCGGTACGAGAAATCCACCGGCTTCACCACCCCCATTGGTCCGTACCCCGATAACCCGATGGGCCACGGCGATGTTGACATGAAGTACCGCTTCCAATGGTCGGCGCCGATCGCCACCTCGCCCTGGGACGCGAACACCGTCTACTACGGCGGCAACGTGCTGTTCAAGAGCACCAACATGGGCGACCATTGGTCCATCATCAGCCCCGACCTGACCCGCAACGACAAAAGCAAGCAGCAGTCGTCGGGCGGACCGATTACCCAGGACAACACCAGCGCCGAGTACTATGACGTAATTTTCTCGGTCGCGGAATCGGCCAAGCAAAAGGGCCTGATCTGGGCCGGCAGCGACGACGGCCTGGTGCATGTGACGCGCGACGACGGCGCGCACTGGAGCAATGTGACCCCGCCCGAGCTCAAGACCGATAAGCAATGGGCGAAGGTGGGCAACATCCGCACCTCGCCGTTCAGCGCCTGCGGCGCGTACGTGGCGGCGCGGCGCAACAAGCTCGACGACTTCGCCCCCTACGCTTACCGCACCGACAATTGCGGCGCGTCGTGGACCAAGATCACCAACGGCATACCGGAAGGCTACTACGTGCAGTCGGTCGTCCCCGACCCGGTGCGCAAGGGCCTGCTGTTTGCGGGCACCGAACGCGGCGTGTTCGTCTCGTTTGACGATGGCGCGCAGTGGCAGCCGCTGCAGCTCAACCTGCCACATGTTTCGGTGCGCGATTTGCAAGTACACGGCAACGACCTGGTGCTCGCGACCCATGGCCGCGCGTTCTGGAGCCTCGACGACATTACCCCGTTGCGGCAATGGAGCGAGGCGGTGGCCACCGCTCCGGTGACATTGTTCAAGCCGGAAGTGGCAATGCGCACGGAAGGCGGCGGTCGCGGCTTCGGCGGCTTCGGCGGCGGCGCGACATTCACAGCGCAGAACCCGCCCGGACCGGCGGTGATTGATTATCAGTTTGCCTCGGCGCCAAATGGTCCGGTGGAGATAGACATCACCAACGCCAAGGGCCACGCAATTGCACATTATTCGAGCGCCGACAACCGCGCGCCCGGTCGCGGGGCCGCGGGTGGCCGCAGCGGCGGACGCAGAGGCGGGGGCGGGGCGGCGGTCAACGTTCCCGACAAGGCGGGCTTTAACCGCTTCGTCTGGAACCTGCAGCCCAAACTGGCGCCGATGCCGAGCCCTCCAGAAGTGCTCTGGGGGGCGGGCGGCGGCGTGATGCCGCTGGTGCCGACCGGCATGTACACAGTCAAGCTCACCGTCAACGGACAAAGCTATTCACAGCCATTGCAGGTAACGCTCGATCCGCGGCTGCATGCCACCGACGCCGATTTGCAGGCGCAATGGGACTTGGCGACGAAGATCAACGCCGAGCTGACCCAGGCCTGGAACGCGGTGGATGAAATGATCGCGGTGCAGAAGCAGATCAAGTCGGCACCGGCGAATGCGGCCTCGGCCGGCGCGGCGCTGGAGACCAAGCTGCATCCGGTGGAGTACGCCATCGCCAACCTTGACAACAAGACGGGCGAGGATCCGCTCAACTACCCGATCGCGCTCGACAACAAGCTGGCCGCGTTGGCGGGCCGCGTGGCGGAGTGCACTTGCGCTCCGACCTCGGGCGTCATGGACGTTTACAACGACCTCTCGACGAGGTTGGACACCCAACTGGCGGCGTGGAAGACGCTACAGTCAACCCAAGTGGCCGAGTTCAAGGCCATGCTCACCAACGAACAGCGCTAAGCGCGCCGCGTCTGGAAAAAGGGGGGAGGGCCCAATGGCCCTCCCCCTTTTTTATTTGGTTGGCAGCGCGTAGGTGACCAGATCAAGTCCCGGCACGTCGGCGAAGTCGCGGCCGTTGCGCGTGAGAATGGGGCACGCGTATTCGATCGCCAGGCTGGCTTGCCAAAGATCTTGAATACGATGGCGGGGCTGCTTCCTTTCCGAGCGGATCTGTGACGCGAGCGAACCGAAGATCATGCCGGTCGCGGCGCCGATGGGCAGCATCGGCCTGTTGCGCATTCGCGCCAGTGTGGCGCGACGCCGTTGGCGGATGTCGGCGTCGCTCGCCATTTCGGCTCCAAAGGACAATGCGGCGAGGGTGACTGGGGTTAGAAACACCGGCTGGTTGCGAGTCAGCTCGGCCACATCCGCCGCACCCAGCGCACCGCGCTCGACATCAATCCAGACGCATGTGTCGATTAGGAATGCAGTCAACTCAGCCAGGCGTCGCGCACGCCGTCCTCCAAGGTTTCGCCCTTCCAATCGCCGCTGCGCGCATCGTTTTCCCAAGTTTTGGCTGCCCTTTCAGGCAAGGTTTGATAGAGGTCGCCCATGGCCTCGACGGCATTCATCTGCCCCGGGCCGGGCAGCAGTAGGGCCACCTGGCGCTGGTTGCGCTCTATGACGATTGCGTCGCCTTGAGTAGCCAGGCTGTCAAGTACGCGGCTTAGATTTTTCGCCAATTCGGTTGCATTCATCGACTTCATATGGCCTCTGAGTATACGATGGAAGCGGATAGTCTGATTGTAGCAGATGTAATGGGCGAGGGGAAGGTTGGCTGGGTGAGAGTAGGCTGAAGGTGGAGAATTCACGCATGCGCAGTTTAGCGGGAGTGATTGTGGGCGTGGTGCTGTCGGCGGCGCTAATGATCGGGACCAACGTGCTGGTGGTGCAGCGCGTTGCGCCGACTTTGGCAGTGTTCGTCATTGTGTCGCTGGTGGGGGCAGTGGTTTACCATCTCGCGGGCGGATTCTTGTGCGCCACGATTGCGCGCGACGCAAGCGCGGCGACGGCGGGATTGGTGATCGCTGGAACGCTGCTGCTGCTGAGTTCGGTGGTGAACACCTGGAGCCAAATGCCGGCCTGGTATTCGCTCGCCATGATGGTCATTGTTCCGCTATCGCTGTGGCAGGGCACGCGGCTGCATGCGGGGACCAGGAGGCGCCTTGCGACACCTTGATAGAATTGTCGGATGCTGACTGGAGCCGAGATTCGGCGGCGTTTTCTTGATTTTTTCGCGGCGCGGGGACATCGAATTGTCCCCTCGTCGCCGCTCGTCCCGCACGGGGATGCGACGCTCCTGTTCACCAACGCCGGCATGAATCAGTTCAAGGACGTCTTTCTCGGCATTGAGAAGCGCGAGTACAACCGGGCGACGTCGGTGCAGAAATGCGTCCGGGCCGGGGGCAAGCACAACGACCTCGAGAACGTCGGGTTTACCCATCGCCACCATACGTTTTTCGAAATGCTGGGGAATTTCAGCTTCGGCGATTACTTCAAGGATGAAGCGATCAGGCTGGCTTGGGAATTGATGACCTCGCGCGAGGGCTACGGCATTGCAAGCGACCGGCTCTACGCCACGGTGTTTACCGAAGACGACGAGGCGGACCAGATTTGGCGCAAGAAGATCGGGCTTAGCGACGAGCGGGTGTTTCGCATGGGGGCGGCGGACAATTTCTGGGCCATGGGCGACACGGGCCCGTGCGGACCGTGTTCGGAACTGCACTACGATCAGGGTCCGGAGGCGAGTGAAAGCGGGCACCTCGATTGCCGCTTCCCCTGCGATTGCGGACGCTATGTCGAGATTTGGAATTTGGTGTTCATGCAGTTCGAGCGCGACCCGGCCGGGGTCATGACGCCATTGCCGCGGCCCTCGATTGACACCGGCGCCGGCCTTGAGCGGCTGACCGCCGTGCTGCAAGGGCAGCGCTCGAACTATGCCACCGACTTGTTTCAGCCGCTGATCGCAGCGGCGGGAACGTTGGCGGGCGTGAGTTATGGCGGGAACGAGCGGAGCGACGTTTCACTGCGCATTCTTGCCGACCACGCCCGCGCTTCGACCTTTCTGATTCACGACGGGGTGACGCCGTCGAACGAAGGCCGCGGTTATGTGCTGCGCAAGATTATCCGGCGGGGATTGCGGCATGGACGCATGCTCGGCATTGAGTCGGCGTTTCTCTATTCCCTGGCCGGGCTGGTCGCCGACCAAATGCAAGATGCGTACCCCGACCTGCGCCAGAGCCGGGAGCGCGTGGCACAGGTGTTGCGCACCGAGGAAGAGCGTTTTGCGCACACGCTGGCGCTGGCGCTGCGCGAACTGGAGCCGGCGCTGGAGGCAATGAAGGATGGGAGCCTGGCGGGCGCCGAAATTTTCCGTCTTTACGACACCTTCGGTTTACCGCTCGACGTTTTGCGCGAGATCGCCCAGGAGCGGCGCTTCAGCCTGGATGAAGCCGGCTTCGAGCGCGCCATGGAGGAACAGCGGCAGCGGGCGCGCAAGAGCTGGAAGGGGGGCGACCAGGCCAGCGTGGCCGAATCGTATCGCGAACTCGCCGCCGCCGGGCGCACCCGCTTCGAAGGCTACGAGACGACCCACTCGGCCGAGGCGACGGTGCGCGCGCTGCTGCGCGGCGGGGCGCCGGTCGCGACCGTGGAAGCGGGGAGCGAGGTCGAGGCGATACTCGACCATACGCCGTTCTATGCCGCCAGCGGCGGGCAGATCGGCGACCAGGGAATCTGGAATCGCGACTCGGGCGTTGCCGCCGAGGTGCTCGACACCTATGCGCCGGTGGGCGGGTTGACGGTGCATCGCATTCGCGCCCGACAGCCGCTCGCGGTGGGCGAGCGGGTCGAGGCCACGGTTGACGCGGAGCGCCGCGACGCCACCCGGCGCAACCACACCGCGACGCATTTGCTCCATGCGGCGCTGAGGCAGGTGCTGGGTTTGCATGTCAAGCAGGCGGGCTCGGTGGTCGAGCCGGGGCGGCTGCGTTTCGATTTCACGCATTTCGCGCCGCTTACCAGCGACCAGTTGGCCGATATTGAGCGCCTCGTGAATGGCGAAATTCGGCGCAATCAAGCCGTCACCACCGACCTACTGCCGCTGGAACAGGCGCTGGCCACCGGGGCGATGGCGCTGTTCGGCGAGAAGTACCACGACTCGGTGCGCGTGGTCAGCATTGCCGGGTTCAGCAAGGAACTGTGCGGCGGCACGCATCTCACGAATACGGGCGAAGTCGAGCAGTTCGAAATTCTGAGCGAAGAAGGCGTGTCAGCCGGCACGCGGCGAATCACGGCGCTGACAGGCGCAAAGGCGGCCGAGCATGTGAAGCAGATCGAGTCGGCGGCGAGCACGAGCG
>JANWLQ010000071.1 GCA_025450725.1 Terriglobales bacterium | reverse complement strand
CGTCCACTGACTTCGGTCGAGGTGGCGGTGCCGACAATGACCGCCTTGGCGGTTGCGTCCTGTTGCAGCCGCAGGGCGACGTCATCGAGGGCGGCCTTGGCGGCATTGTCAACCCGCGAGCTATTGGGTTTGAATTGCAGCGTCGAGGCCAGCGCGGCGGTGGGCGGCGCCGGCGGCTGTTCAATCGTCCCCTGCGCGGAGCAGGTGGCGGTGAGGCCGCGGTCGTCGGTCACGGTGAGCGATCCGTTCACCGGGCCGGCGGCGGCGCCGGTGGTATCAACGTGCGCGGTAGCCTGGGTGGTGGTGTCGGGATGGCCGGCGGAGATCTGCCAGGCGTAGGTCAACGGCCGCTGGTCGGGGCTGGAGGCCTGGGCGCTGAAGGTCAGGGCCGCGCCCGCCGCGACCGGCGAGGAGGGCTCGACCGTGCAGGAGGCGGTCGGAGGATTGCGCACCGGCTGGCGCACTTCGACGCTGGTCGAGCAATCAGCGGTGCCGCCGGAGCCGTTGTCCACGCGCCCGGTAATGGTGTACATTCCCGGCGCGAGGTCGGTGGTGTCCAGCGTTGCGGTGCTCTCGGAGGGGGTCAGCTTGCCGCCGGTGGTGGTCCAGGAGTAGGTATAGGGCAGGCCCTCGGGCGACACGCTCGAGGTGAGGTGTACGGTCGCACCCGGCTGCACCGTCTGGCTGTCGAGGTTGCAGGTCAGTGTCGGGGTGGGCGGCGGCGGCGGAGGAGCGGCTACCGGAGGCGGCGGCCCAAAGCTCAGTCCGAACACCCAACCGGGCACGTTTTCGTTGGTGAAGCAGGCGTGGCAGGTATGGGAGTTATAGCGGTAGCCGGCGTTAATGCCCATCCAGGAAATCGGATTGATGCGCACGCCGAAGGTGAGGTCGAGCGGCGAGGGCACGCCGAAATGGGAAATCTGCGGCTTGTTCGAATAGCCTATTGGCACATTGCCATTTAATTCGACTACGCCTTGGAGGCGCGATTGCAGCGGGAAAATTTCGCCGAAGTCGTAATTGAACGTGTCCGGCAGGGGCAAAAAAATCTTGCCGCCGGCGTCAGCGGTTCCATTGTGGGTGTAGCCCAGGTTAACGGCCATCTCGCCGCCCAATCCGAACCACTTGTCAATCATGACATTCTCATTGAAGCTCGGTTCCGTGGTCGAGACGCCGAAATTGTTGACGCCTTGCGAGTAGCTGGGGGTATAGGGAAAATGCTCAGTGAATTGGATCGCCAGGCCAATCGGGTCACCGCGATCCTGGGAGAGGAGACCGAACGTCGCGCCGACGCTCCAGTCATTAGGACCAATAGCCAAATCGTTACCGTTACGGTCGGGTACCCGCACGAACGGCGCCACCGGATTAAAACTGTTAAACGTGCCATTGCGGCCAAAGGTCAGTTGCGACCCGGCCGTGGTGCGAATGCGGCGGTAGGCATTGGTGGTAAAGGTGAGTTCGAGGCGCTTGGTCACGCCCACCGTCCAACCGGTGTTGGCATCGGTGATCACCAACCCGCCCGGCCCGCGAATATATCGCTGTAAATACACTCCAGTACTGACCTGGCCCGGAAGCAGGGTTTCGGCAAATTGGGTATTCCAGATGCCCGGGGTGCCGGCGAGGGAGCCTTGCATCCGACTGGCCTGGAAGGAGTCATTGAACAGTGGCATATGGCTCGTACCCTGAAACGGGTTGGGAGCCGAAGTCACAACGGCGGGCGCGGCCTTGGGGTCGTCCGCCGGGGCGGCCTTGGCGGTGGTAGACGGCGCAGTTGCGGTCGCCGTCGTCGCCTTGGTCTTTTTCGCCTTCTTGGGGAGGGTCGGGGTGGCAGCCAGCAGCATCGTACTGCACAGGAACACGCTTGCCATCAGCGCCAGTGACCATTGCCAAGTTCGCATCGTTTTACTTGTACTCGCCATCATTCGCCTTGCCTCCTATTTTCGACCAGTGATCATTGGGAACACCAACATGCCACGCAGGTTGTACACGTACTGCTTAATGCTTAATGCGCCGCATGTTTATTCTGACTGCCACGATTGTACATCACCAGGCGGACTCTTCGCAATTACCTCACAGCGTGTGGCAGTGACTAGTTGGCTAACCCCTTTGTGTACGTTTCTGAGAAGCTGAGTTGCAACTCGGGTGCCAAAGCACGAAATCCGGGACATTACGGCTGTCAAGCGGGTGAAGGCCTTACAATGGAATTGAAAAGGGAATTTTTACCACATTTGAAGGAAAAAGATTCCCCTACAAGACGGAGTAGTAAAGTGGAGAGATGCAACCAAGTCGGATTTTATTGGCCGACGACGAGCCCAACGAGCGCCACGGGCTGGCGGAATTGCTCGCCACCTGGGGCTACGAAGTAGACGCCGTCGCCGACGGGGTGGAGGCGCTGGAGCATCTCTCGCGCACCTTTCCCCGTGCCGTTCTCACCGATATCCGCATGCCGCGCATGGATGGGCTGCAGCTGCTCGAGCGCATCCGGCAGCAGTACGGCAAGCTGCCGGTGCTGGTGATCACCGGGCAGGGGTCCAAGGACGCGGCCATCGAATGCCTGCGCCTGCAAGCCAGCGACTACATCGAAAAGCCGATCAAGGGGGAGGAACTCAAGGCCCGGCTCGCCGACCTGGTGCGGGTCGAGGACCCAAGCGCGGGACGCAATGGCGAGAGCGATGGGGCCGCCTTTGTCGGCATATCGGCCATGGCGCAGCAGGTGCGGACGCTGATTGACCAAGTGGCGCCGACCACGGCCAGTGTGCTGATCACCGGCGAAAGCGGCACAGGAAAGGAAGTGGTGGCGCGGCTGATTCATGCCCAGAGCCCGCGCCGCGAGCGCACATTTCTCGCCATCAACTGCTCCGCCATACCGGAGAGCCTGATGGAGAGCGAAATCTTCGGGCATGAGAAAGGCGCGTTCACGGGCGCCCAGGAGCGTCGCGCCGGGTGTTTCGAGTTGGCCGAGGGGGGCACACTGCTGCTCGACGAAATTGGCGAAATGCCGATGGCCACGCAGGCCAAACTGCTGCGCGTACTCGAGGACCGCCATCTGCGGCGATTGGGCAGCAAGAGCGAACTGGCGGTCAACGTGCGGGTCATCGCCGCGACCAACCGGCCCCCGCTTGAAGCGCTGCGTCTGAACCAATTGCGCAACGACCTCTATTACCGGCTCAACGTTTTCAACCTCCACCTGCCGCCCTTACGCGACCATATGGAAGACCTGCCGGCGCTGTGCGCGACGCTACTCAAGCAGCTCAACCAGCGCCATGGGCGCAGCATTACCCATGTCGCGCAGCCCGCCATGGCGCTGCTCGAACGCCACCGCTGGCCGGGCAATGTGCGCGAATTGCGCAACACGCTGGAGCGGGCGCTGATTCTGGCTTCGGGCACCACGATTGAGCCGCAGCACCTGGGCGATTTCAATCCTGTGACCAGCGCCGCGCCGGCCGAAGCGGCGGCGGCGATGGCGGCCGGGGCCGGCTTTGACGACGAGGCCAGCGTGCGGGTGCCGCTTGGCGCCACTGTGGCGGACGGCGAGCGGCTGCTGATACTCAAGACCCTCGCGCTGGAAAACAACAACAAGACGCGCGCCGCCGAAAAGCTCGGCATCAGCCTCAAGACGCTGCAAAATAAGTTGAAGGAAGACCAGAGCCGGGTGTAGTCCGCCGCCGCCATGAAGTTGAAGCTGAAGACCAAGCTCACGCTGGCCATCGCCTTACTGGTGCTGCTGGTGTTGTTGGCGGTGAACCTGGTGTATATCGCGGGCATACTCCAGCAGCGGCTGCAGGAAGTGAACACCCACTCCAACGTCATCGCGCACCAGGTGGTCGCGGAAATGAACCAGGAACTCGCCGCCGCCTATCGCGCCGGCGTGGTCAAGCCGTCGGATTCGCAAAGCCTAACCGAATTCGTCAACGGCTTAAACACCAGTCCGGCGCTGGTCGCGTTGTTGGCGGCCGATAGCGGCTTCGACCACACCATACGGGACATCGCCGTGGTCGGGCGCGAGGGGGTGGTGGTGCTTGACTCCAATCCCCTGCTGGAGGGCAACCGCGCCCCCAACCGGCACTTGTTAAGCGAAGTGCTGGGGAGCGGGCTGGCGCACCAGGTGGGGGCGATTTTCCTCAGTTCCAACATTTACAACGTGACACTCGCCACCAACGTGGGCACCCAGCCCATGGGCGCGGTGGATGTGGGCGTGGATATGGTGCTGCTGCGGCAGTCCATGATTGTGGAAGTTCAGCGCCTGGCGCTCGACGCCGCGCTGATTATTTTATTGGCGACCGGATTGGCGTGGGGACTCTCCGATCTGGTCCTTCACCCGCTCGGCCGGATCAGCGCGCAACTGGACGCGCTGACGCTGGCGCCGGCCAGTGTCGCCCCAGCCAACCCCGCCCCGGCGGGCGCCGCAGGGGCGGAGCGGGGGGTTGACTTCGGCGCCGTCTCCACCAAGATCGAGCGCCTGGGGCGCCGCATCGCCGACGCGCGCCAGGTTTACAGCGCGCTGCAGGAAAACGTGAGCCACGTGCTCGACAGCCTGGAGGAAGGCTTGCTGCTTTTCGACGCCTCCGGACAAAGCATTATGGCCAGCGCCGCCACGCCGCACATGCTCGGCCTGGAGCCCGGGGCCGTGGTCGGGCGTGCGGTGGAGGAGCTCTTCCCCGCCCCCGGCGGCCTGGACCGCTCGGTGCGCCTGGCGGTGCGCCAGCGCGTGGCCATGGAGCCGCGGGAGGCGGTGCACAGTGGTGGACGCACGCTCCTGGTGAGGCTCGATTTGGTGCGCGATCAGAGCAGCCTGGACGAGCAACGCGGCGGCGCGCTGCTCACACTGCGCGACGCCGAACCGGTCAATCGGCTGGAAAACGAGCTCGAAGTCGCGCGCCGCCTGTCCGCCGTGGGACGGCTGACGCGGGGCGTGGCGCACGAGGTCAAGAATCCGCTCAACGCGATGGCCATCCACCTCGATTTGCTGCGCGAGAAAGCCGGCGCACACGCCAACGGCCTGCAGCCGCATATCGCCATCATGCGGCGGGAAATCGAGCGGCTCGACCGCGTGGTGCGGACCTTTCTCGACTTCACCAAACCGGTCGAAGTGGATATGGCGCTGGTGGATTTGACCCTTTTGGTCGAGTCGGTGGAACAGCTGGCCGCGGCCAGCGCCAGCGCCCAGCACATCCGCATTGTGGTTCAGGCGCCCCATCCCGGCCCGCAAGTCTGGCTGGACCGCGACCTGCTCGAGCAGGCGCTGCTCAATCTCATCAATAATGGAATACAGGCCATGACGAATGCCAACGAAAGTGGGAGGGAAGGCGAGTTGCGCGGCGAATTGCGTTTAGAGGTCTGGCAGCAGGAACAGCACGCGATTATACGGGTGCGCGATCAAGGAGTTGGCATCGCGCCGGAGAACCGGGACAAGATCTTCGATCTGTATTTCACCACGCGCAAGGAGGGCACCGGCATTGGCCTGACCTTCGCGGCCAAAACGATGCAGCTCCATCATGGATCGATCGAGCTCGAGCCGAGCGAGCGCGGCGCCAGTTTTCTGCTCCGCTTTCCGCTCCGCCGCGGGGCCGGCACGGCATGAAGGCGCCCGCCCTGACATGGGCGCCGGCGCGCGGGCTGGCATCGCTTCTGGCGCTGCTCGCATTGCAGAGTGGCTGCGCCCTGTTGCATCGTCAGCCGGTGCCGCCTCCGATTGTCGTGTTGCAACCGCCCATCATTTTGCAGGTGCCCAATACGGCGGCGGCGCCGGCCGCGCCGCCGGCGGTGCTCGACCCGGCGACCACGGCGCAACCACCTTTGAGCGCCGCCACTCCGCCCACGCCGCCGGCGCCACGGCGGGGCACGAATAACCGCCGGGCCGAGAGCACCTCGCCTCCGGCTCGCCCGGCCGACCACCCCGCCGCGCCCACCAGCGACGATACCAACACCGCCCAGCCGCCGCAGCTCACCACCACGCTGACGCCGCAACAGCAGCAGAACTACCGGTCCACCACACTAGAAATCATCAAGCGGATTGAGCCGCAATTAAACACGCTGAGGCGCCGCAACCTCAGCGCCGAGGCCAGCGCCACCCGTTCGCAAGCCAGTGAATACATCACCCAGTCGCAGCAAGCGCTGGCGCAAGGAGATTTCGTGCGCGCCTGGACGCTGGCGGACAAGGCCCAGACCCTGACTCGCTATTTATTGGGCGGTGGCTAGAGATGGAACGGCCGAGGCGGTAACGGGGCCCCGGGGTTAACGACCGAAATAGGCGGCGTTGGTGGCCGCATAGGACTTCCATTGTTCGGGCAGGTCGTCCAGGGCGAAGATGGCCGAAACCGGGCAGACCGGCACGCACGCGCCGCAGTCAATGCACTCGACCGGGTCAATGAAAAGCTGCTTCGCCTCGGCGTGTTCGTTTTCGTCCTTCTTGGGGTGAATACAATCCACCGGGCACGCGTCCACACAGGCGCTGTCTTTGGTTCCAATGCAAGGCTCGGCAATCACGTAGGCCATAGAGGTGTCAGTATACGGCCAAAGCCATGGTGATTGGAAAGGTTTTCCTACTTGGGTTGACTGCCGGGAGCGTGACTTGCGCCGTCGCTGATGAAGCGGCGGGCCGGGTGGAGTTCAAAATATTTCATCCACTTGTCGAACTCGGGCGTGAAGACCTGGATGCGCGGCAGGCGGGCGCCGTTCAAGCCGGCGAGGTAGGGCGAGGGGGCCGGGCCGGAACCAACCAGCACCACCGCCGGATAATGCCACTTCACTTCAACCGGCTTGCCGCCGACGGCGCCGCTCCAACTCCCCTCCACCGTCAGATGGGCATCGGCGGGGAGCGGTGAGATGCCAAAGGGCAGGGCGAAGGAAACTACCTTGTAGCCGGGCAGCCAGTGGTTGATGTAATACTGGCCGAGGCCAATCTCTTTTTCGATAGTCGCGGGCGGGATGCGGTTCAAGTAGGGATGGGTATAGGTGTGGTTGCCGATCTCCGAGCCCAGCTTGACCAGCAGATCGAGTTTCTTCTGCAGGAACTCGCGCTGTTTGAACGGACCGGTTCCGGGATTGATAAAAAACGTGCCGTGCGGCGGAAATTCCGGATGGGTTTTGGCGAAGTCAACCCAGTGCGCGAGGGCGCAGTCGGGCGCGAGCTCGCCGGTGGGGGTGAACTTCACCTGGAAGGCGGAGCCATCGTCGAAGGTCAGCACCACCGGCGTGGTGCCGGCGGGCAGGGCGAAATCCCCGGTAATATATTGACGGAGCGTGATCGGGCGAAACCCGGCCGCGTCCAGCCGTTCGAGGTCGCTATCGAAGCTGGGGAAGGAACGGCCCCAGCGCGCGTCCTTGCCGAAGTTGTGGTAGACCAGTATCATCACCTCGCCCCGCGGATTGGGCGCGAGGGGCGCGGATTGCAGAGGAATTAACGCGAAAACGAGCAGGGGCAACAGCAACCGAAAACGCAGTTTCATGTTCTTTGAATTTTATCTTTGAATCGAGATCGCGCCGGAGGAAATTTGCCGCAATTGATGCAAGGAAAAACCGTGGTCGTCATGGGCGTCGCCAACCGCTGGAGCATTGCCTATGGTATCGCCCAGGCGCTGGTGCGCGAAGGCGCCTCGCTGATGCTGACCTATCAGGCGGAGCGGGTCAAAAAGTCGGTGGAAGACCTGGCGCGGGACCTGGGCGGGGCGAGCGTCCACTGGTGCGATGTCAGTCAGGACGATTCGATCGCCGGGTTTTTCAGCCAGCTTCAGGGACGGGCGCTCGACGGCATCGTCCACAGCATCGCCTTCGCCAATAAAGAGGACCTCGATCGTCCCTTTCTCGCAACCGGTCGGGCCGGCTTCTCGCTGGCGCTCGATGTCAGCGCGTATTCGCTGGTCGCGGTGGCGCGCGCCGCGGCGCCGCTGATGACCTCGGGCGGCGGGATTGTGACGCTCAGCTACCTGGGCGCCACGCGGGTCGTGCCGAACTATAACGTGATGGGCGTGGCTAAAGCCGCGCTGGAAGCGAGCGTGCGGTACCTGGCCAGCGAATTGGGACCGCAACAGATTCGTGTCAACGCCATCTCCGCCGGACCGATCAAGACCGCCTCGGCGCGCGCCATCAAAGATTTCTCCTCGATTCTGGACCAGGTGGCCGCGCGCGCGCCACTGCGCCGCGTCACCGACACCGCCGAGGTTGCCGACACTGCCGTCTTTCTGCTCAGCCCGCTGGGCCGCGGCGTCACCGGCGACGTCGTGTTTGTGGACAGCGGCTACCATATCCTCGGCATTTGACGACTGCTCCCATCGCGGTGCTCGGCGGCGGCCTGGCGGGGCCGGAGGCCGCCTGGCAGATCGCCAGCCGGGGCCTTGACGTCGAATTGTGGGAGATGCGGCCGCACGTCTCCACCCCGGCCCACCAGACCGGCGCCTTCGGCGAGTTGGTGTGTTCCAACTCGCTGAAGTCCGAAACGCCGAACAGCGCGCCGTGGCTGTTGAAAGAGGAACTCCGCCGCTCGGGTTCGCTGCTGCTCGCCTGCGCCGCGGAAGCCGCCGTCGCGGGCGGACAATCGCTTACGGTCGACCGCGACCTCTTCAGCGGCGCGATTGAGCGCGCGCTGACCGAACACCCGCGCATTCGCCTGCGCCGCGAGGAGGCGCTGCGGATTCCTGACGCGCAAATCACCGTGCTCGCCACCGGTCCGCTCACGTCGGCGCCCCTGGCCCGGGATCTCGCCCGCGTCACTGGACGCGAGCACCTGCATTTCTACGATGCCATCAGCCCCATCGTCGAGGCCGATTCGCTGGCGCGCGATCGCGTCTACGCGCTCTCGCGCTACGGCAAGGGCGGCGACGACTATCTCAACTGTCCGCTCGACCGAAGCGAGTACCAACGGTTTTATGACGCCCTTATCGCCGCCGAAAGCTACCCGCTGCGCGCCTTCGAGGAGCCGAAGTTTTTTGAAGCCTGCCTACCGCTCGAGGAACTCGCGCGGCGCGGACCGGAGACGCTGCGCTTCGGCCCGATGAAGCCGGTCGGCCTTCCCGACCCGCGCACCGGGCGCGTGCCGTATGCCGCCGTCCAGTTGCGGCGCGAGAACGCGCGTGCCGACTCGTACAACCTGGTGGGGTTCCAGAACCATCTTCGCTTCGCCGCCCAGGCGGAAGTGCTGCGGCTCATTCCCGGCCTCGAGGGGGCCCGCTTTTTGCGCTTCGGGCAGGTGCACCGCAACAGTTACCTGCAGGCCCCGACCGTTCTGGGGCCGCGGCTTGAACTGCGCGCCCGGCCCAATGTCCACGTCGCCGGACAGTTGTGCGGCACTGAGGGATACGTGGAGGCCATCGCCACAGGCTATCTCGCCGGCCAATTCGCCGCCGCACAGGCGCGCGGCGTGGCGCTGCCGCCGCCGCCGCGGGCTTCGGCGCTGGGGTCGCTGCTGCATTACATGCTGCAGGCGCGCCCGGAAACCTACGCGCCGGCCAATATAACGTTTGATCTCTTGCCGCCGCTCGAGACGCCAGAACCCGACCGCGAGCGCCGCCGCCAACTGCAGTGCGAAGGCGCGCTGGCGGCGCATCAGCGATGGCTGGATGAGGCCACGGCATGAGCCCATCCATGCCGCTGGCGGCGCTGGTGGAGGAATTCCTGCGCCTGCATTTACAGGGCGAGCGCAATGCCAGCCCGCACACGGTGCGCAATTATGGCGCCGACCTGCGGCAGTTGCTGGAGGTGCTGGGCGCGGAGGCCGCGATCGAGACGGTCACGCTCAACCATCTCCGCGATTACCTGGCGCGCAGCTTTGATGCCGGATGCGGCAAGGCCACGGTTGCCCGGCATCGCGCCGCCGTGCGGTCGCTCTTCCGCTACGCGGTGCGCCAGGGCTATCTCGCCGATTCGCCGGCGCGGCTGCTGGCGACGCCAAAACTGGCGCGGCATTTGCCTGAAATTCCGACCACCGAGCAACTCAATCAACTGCTCGATCAGCCCGCAACCGACCCCGGCAGTTCGCCGGAACGCGACCGCGCCATCCTCGAACTGCTCTACGGCTGTGGGCTGCGCGTCAGCGAGCTGGTTGGCCTCAATGTCCGCGATCTCGATTTCGATCAAATGCTAGTGCGGACCATCGGCAAAGGCCGCAAGGAGCGGCTCGTGCCCTGCGGACGCAAGGCGGCCGAGGCGGTGCGCGCCTATCTGGCCGTGCGCCCGCCGGCGGCGCCGAGCGCGCGCGCCGCGCTGCTGCTCAACCACCGCGGTGGACGGCTCACCACCCGCTCCGTGGGCCGCATCGTCAAGGCCGCGGCGCGCGCCTTCGGCTTACCGCTCGATCTGCATCCGCACTCGCTGCGCCACGCCTTCGCTTCGCACCTTCTCGGTGAAGGCGCCGACCTGCGCGCGATTCAGGAGATGCTCGGCCACAGCAGTCTGGCCACCACCCAGCGCTACACCCGCACCGAGATCCGCCAGTTGATGGAAGTCTACGATCGCGCAATGAAGAACGTTAAGTAGAGAAACCCCTCACCAAATGATCGCCACCAGGCCCGAGGCGGCAATGGTCCGATCACGGCTGATCAGCGGGCATCCTAATTCAAGCGCTGTGGCCACCAGCAGGCGGTCACCGCGCTCGGGTATGGCGTACAGTCCATTGGCGCGCCGCACTATGGCCAGGGTCAGATCGACCGCGCGGAAACCGGGTGCCGATAGCAGTTCGCGGACCCATTCGTCGAACCCGGCAGCGGGCGAAAACCGACCGCGATGCACCGCTTCTCCGATTTCCACCAAAGCCAGAGTCGGAACAAACAGCTGCGCCTCGCCGGCGGAAGCGGAGGCGAAGAGTTGGCGCGCACGCCCACCGACGCGGCGCTCATCGCTCGCCATCCAGATCAGCGCATGTGTGTCGGTGACGGCGAAAATCACCGTCGCTTTTCATCTCGCAGCTCAAGATCCAGTGCGTCCGCCTTGCGCCGCCGCAGCTGGCGATCGTGTGCCCGCACCTGATCGAGTACCGTCGCCGCATCGCCGATGATGCGCGCACTGCCGGACATGTGCCAGACGCCAGATTTGCGCTTGGATGCGGGCAGTCGCAGCCGGACTTTCGCTTCGAGCTCCTCCAGGTAGCCCGCGCTCACGATCGCCGCACGCCGGTCAGACCCGCGGCGTTCAATGACGATGGTGTTGCCCTTGATGCGCACAACTTGTTCGAAAATATCAAATAGCCGTTTGCGCGCCACCGATATGGGCAAGATCTCGCTCGCCATTTTGACCTCCCATGCTGTACAAGTACAATTGTACGCCCGACGCCTTTGGCATGGCCGCGCAATCGCGTTTCTATTTGGCGTTCACAGGAATCGCGACTGGCTGCGAAAAGGCCGAGAGCTTCCCGCCATTGCTCTCGCCCACAAGCACCCGCAGCGTGTAGGCGCCTGGCGGCGCCTCCAGGCTCAAGCCGGGCTTCACGCCCTCGGCCATGAATCGCCGCCAGGTGGGCGGCTTGAGATCCATTTCCATGACGCCGCGCTCGCCGGTGACGAACCTGCCCGCCGCATCAAACAACCCGGCCAGCATTTCCAAGCGTTCCTTGTAGCGGCCTTGATTGTGAACGAAGGACAAGCCCGCGCCCTGCACCTCGACCTGGATCGCCACTCGACCGCTGCGTTGCCCGGTCTTAACCTGGGCGGAGTCAAGTTCACGGATCTTGCGAATCAGAAACAGATCCGCCGATGAAACCAACACGAGGCAGAGGATAACGGCCAGTTCTGCAAGCCGGCTGGGGAGAATCCGAACCTGCAGCGAACGCCCGACACTCTGGTCATTCACTTCGTGTCCCAAATTTGCAGCCTACTCAGACTCAGAGTAAACGACATGTGGCGTTTGTCAACCGGTTGATATTCACTGCCAGCGCCACGTGAGATTGTCCTAAATGCCCAGTAGAAAATGTCCGGTTGAAGCGCGCACATTGTACGACTGCCGAGCACTGCGATTGCGTTTAGCTGATTGCTAATTACTAATTGCTAATTGCTTCTTTGCCCCCCCCCTCACACCTGCAGCACATCACCGGGACGCGCGACCAGGGCATAGAGCACGGGGTTGATGTACAGGCCCAGGATCAGCCGGGAAATCATGCCGGCCACGATCACGATGGCGAAGGGACGCTGCGTGTCGCTGCCGATACCATGCGACAGCGCCGCCGGCAAAAGACCGATGCAGGCGACCAGCCCGGTGATCAGGATGGGCCGCAGGCGCAACACCGAGGCTTCGATGGTCGCCTGGCGCATGTCGTCGCCCTGCAGGCGCAGCTTGTTGATGTAGCTCACCAGAATGACCGCCGTCTCGACCGACACACCGGTCAGCGCCAGCAGGCCGAGAATGGACGACACGCTGAACGCCGTGCCCGTCCACCATAACGCCAACAGAGCGCCCTCGGGCACGGTCAGCACCACACCCAGGGCGATCACCACCGGGAATTTGATGTTGCCGTACAGCGCAAACAGAATCATGAAAATGAGCAGAATCACCAGCGGCCCCACCACCGATAGCTGCTGCTTGGCGGCCAGGAACTCGCTGTACTCGCCGCCCCAGACCATGCGATAGCCATAGGGCAGGCGCACCGCTTTGGCCACCGCCGCCTGGCCAGCTTCGACCGCGTGCTGCAGGTCGCGGCCCTCAATCGAGTACTGCACGCCGATGTAGCGCTCGTTGTTTTCGCGGTAGATGAATGATGGGCTATCCTGCTCGGTCACGGTGGCCAATTCGCGCACCGGTATCTGCTGACCGCTGGGCGTGCCTACCAACAGGTCGCCGATGGCGGGTATGCTGCTGCGGAATTCCGGCCGCATGCGCACTACGAGGTCAAACAACTTCTCACCCTGCTGCACCTGCGTCGCCGGGTCGCCGCCCACGCCCGCCTCGATCACCTGCTCGACGTCGGCGACGTTGATGCCGTAGCGGGCGATGGCGGCGCGGTTCACATCCACCGCGATGCTGGGCTGCCCGAGTTCCTTCACCACCGTCAACTCGGTAAAGCCGGGCACCTTGGCCAGCGCGTCGCGCACCTTGAGGGCATTGGATTGCAGGGTAGGCAGGTCGGGACCAAACACCTTCACCGCGAGAGCACTTTTCAGCCCGGTCAAGGCCTCATCCACGGCGTCCTCGGCGGGCTGGGTGTAGTTGAAGATAATGCCGGGGTAATGTTCCAGGCGTTTCTGCAGACTGTCAATCAACTCCTGCTTGGTGTGATCAGGGCTTTTGGTCCAGACTGGGTCCGAGTAGGGACGCATGCCGACGTAAAACTCGCAGTTGAAAAATCCGGTGGAGTCGGTGCCGTCGTCCGGCCGCCCCAGCTCGGAACCCACGTCGGTCACCTGCGGATATGACAACAGGATGGAGCGGATTTCGGGCGCGATGCGGCTCGCCTCCTCGAAGGAAATCGTATACGGCATGGTGGCGCGCACCCAAAGGGCGCCCTCATCCAAATGCGGCATGAACTCGCCGCCGATCAGAGGCGCAATAAAGAGCGAGGCGGCAAACACGATCACGGTGCCGATCACGACCAGCCAGGGGTAGTCCAAACACCAGCGCACCTGGCCCCGGTACCAGCCCTTCATCCACTCCAGCGGGCGGTTGACGGTGACCTTGATGCCCTTCTGAAACCAGAACGAACTCAGCACCGGCACCAGCGTCAGGGTGATGAGCAGGGAGCCGATCAGCGCCAGCCCCATGGTGTCGGCCATCGGGCGAAACAGTTTTCCGCTCGGCCCGGTGAGTGCGTAAATCGGCAAGTAGGCGGCGATCATCACCGCCACCGAGTAGAAAATCGGGCGGTCCACGTCCTTGGCCGCGGTCACGATCAGCTCGATGAGCGAGTAGGGCCGTCCGCGCCGGTCTTCCATTTCGCGGTAGATGTTCTCCATCATGACGACGGTGCCGTCAATGATGATGCCGAAATCAATGGCCCCAATGGACAGCAGGTTCGCCGGTATGCCCCAAGCGTGCAGGAATATGAAGCTGAACAGCAGGGCCAGCGGTATCGTCAGGGCCACGATCACGGCCGCCCGCAGGCTGACCAGCAACAGGATCAGTACGATCAGCACCAGGATGATGCCGCGCAGCAGGTTGCCTTCGACCGTGTCGGTGGTCAGGCGCACCAATCCGCTTCGGTCGTAGAAGGGGTGGATCTTTACGTCAGGCGGCAGCGTGGCGTTGAGCTGGGCCGTCTTCACCTCCACGTCCTTGAGCACATTCTGCGCCTGGGCGCCGCGCAGCATCAGGATGACGCCCTCGACCGCGTCATCATTCTTGTTGAAGCCAAACTCGCCGAGCCGCGGCGCGTGGCCAATGACGACTGTGCCCACGTCGGAAATGTGAACCGGGGCACCGTTGACGCTCGCCACCACAATGGAGCCAATATCCTGCTCACTTCTAACCAGGCCCAGCGCGCGCACGTAGTAGAACTGCCCGCCCTGGGAGTAAAAACCGCCGCCGGTGTTGGCGTTGTTGGCGGCTAGCGAGGCCATAACCTGCGGAATCGTCAGATGGTAGTTGTACAGCCGCGCCGGATCCAGCAGCACCTGGTACTGCATGTCTGTGCCGCCGAAGCTGCTGTCGTCGGCCACGCCGGGAATGGCTTTGTAGGCCCGTTGCAGCGTCCAGGTCTCAATGGTTTTCAAATCCTGCGGACTGCGGTCGGGGCTTTCCAGCACGTACCGGTAAATCAATCCACTGGGGCTCGACAGCGGCGACAGGCTGGGCGCGACGCCGGGGGGCAGGGTGGCATCGGCAAAGCGCTGGAAAGCCTGTTCGCGGGCGAAGTAGACGTCGGTGCCGTCCTCGAACGTGAGCACGATGTGCGACAAGCCGTAGAGCGAGATCGAGCGCATGTAGACCAGGCCGGGCGTGCCGTTCATGGCCAGTTCCAGCGGCAGCGTGATCAGGCGCTCGACCTCCTGGGAACTATGCCCCGGCCACTGCGCGATCAAATCGACCAGCGGCGGGGACAGGTCGGGGTAGGCATCCACCGGCATGCGCTGGAACGAGATAACGCCTGACACCACCAGCAGCACCATCAGGATCAGCACCAGGAACCGCTGCTGAAGCGCGTATTGGACGATGCGATTAATCATTTCTGAAACGAGTTGGCGAATTGCACAAACAAGCTGCCGTTGGCCACCACCGGCTCGCCCGCCGCCAGACCGTGGGCGATCTGGGTGAACCCGTTTTGTGATTGCCCCAGCGTGACCAGGCGCTGGGCGAATTGGTTCTGCGCCCCGCTCTGCACATAGACGAAAGGCATGTTCTGGTCGTCGCGCAATACCGCGGCGTCGGGCACAACGATGATGTTGCGCAGCGTGCCCGCGTCCACGGTCGCGGTGACGTACATTTGCTTTTTCAGTTCGTAGCGCGGGTTGGCGGTCTCGATGCGCGCCTGCAGGGTACGCGAGTTAGGGTCAAGCGCGGGACTGATAAATTCGATTTTTCCGCGGAACGTCTCCGGGTAGGCGTCGGTTGAGATCGTAACCGGGTCGCCGACGTGAACGTACGCGAGGTCGGTCTGGTACACATTCGCCAATACCCAAACTGTGCGCATGTCGCTGATCACAAAACACTGGGTCGCGCCGCCCTGCAGTAACTGGCCGGGCGAAACGTCGCGCTCGACCACGGCGCCGGCAATCGGCGCCTTGAGCGGGATCACGGCCAGGGGAGTGGCGGCGGTCGATGCCGTGGGATTGGGCAACCCCAGGATGCGCAGCGATTGTTCGGCCGCCTCGAGGTCCGCCTGCGCCTGTGCCTGGGTGCTTTCCGCCTGCTCCAGATCGGCCTGGGCGATGGCGTGGTGGGCGTACAGATCCTGGTCGCGCAGGTATACCTTCTTCGCCAGAGCCAGGGCGTCGCTCGCTTTTATATAGTTGTTGCGCACCTGGGCGAAATCGGGACTGGCGACCTCGAGCAGCGGCTGGCCCTTGGTCACCTGCTCACCGGGCACGACCAGAATGCGCGCCACCGGGCCCGACACCTGGCTCAGCACCGGGGTGGTGGCGAACTGGTTGTAATCCACGTTGCCGGTCAGCCGGAGCACCCGGGTCCAGTTTGTCCGTTCCGCCTTTACGACTTGCACATGGCTCATCTGGTCGCTGGGCACGCTGAACAGGCCGGCCGCGGGGGCCGCCGTGCCGGCGTTGCCGGTGGCCGCCGCGCGCGCCGCTTCGGTTTGATGACAGCCCGCGGCCAAGAGCGCCGCCGCGACCATGCCCGCCAGTAATAGGAATCGAGTGTGTTTCATGGCAAAGTCCTGACGCCCACGGCTTCCTTTAGTTGTTCGAGCGCGAGCATATAGGTGGCCAGCGCCTGGCGGTACCCGACCTCGGTGGAGCGGTAGGTGCGTTCGGCGTCGAGCAGATCAAGCAGGCTCGAGGCGCCGCGGCTGTAGGAGTACTGCCGGATGTCGAGCGCCTGCTTGGCCTGGTCGCGGTAGCCCGAGGTGTAGAGCCGGATGATTTTCGCCCCTTGCTCGACCGCCTCGTAGGCGGTTGCGACGTCGGATAACACCTGTTCGTTCGCCTGTTGCACCTGGTCCCTGGCCTGGGTTGTCGCCGCCACGGTGCGCGCAATCTCGCCCTGGTTGCGGTCGAAAATCGGGATCTCGATGCTGAACAGCGTGCCCACATCGTTGAGCGCGCCCACATGGCTGTACTCAATCGTCGTAGTCAAATTGCGCTTACCGTTGGCCTGGGCCAACTTGTGCTGGCCCTCCGCCGCGATCACCGACAGGCGCGCGGCGTTCAAGTCCGGCCGGTTCTTGAGTGCCAGCATTTTGAAATCGTCGACGTTGCCGTGAACCGGCTGAAAGGCGAGGTCGCCGGCAACGTCGAAGTTGTCCGGCAGCGCGCTCAAACCCACCTGCTGGCGCAGCGCAATCAGCGCCTGCGCCAAACCCAATTGATCGGCGCTCACGGTGTTTTCAAATTGCAGCGTTTGCAGCTTGATCGTGTCCAGATCGCCTTCGCTCATGGCGCCGGCGTTGTATTGCGCCTGGCTGATTGAGGTCGTGTTTTGCCAACTGGCCAGATCCTGCCGGGCGAATTCCAGACTCGATTTGTCGAGCAGTGCCCCGATAAATTGCTGGGCGACGTTGAAGCGCAGGGTGCGGACGTTGTCGTCCACCTGGGCACGCACCACCGCCGTGGCATCGCGGGCGGCCTCGACCCGCGCCTGGCGTTTGTGGCCACGCTCAATCGTGTAGCCGACCGAGGCGTCGTATTCGGCGGTGTTGTTCAGATAGTTGAGCGTGATCGTCTTGGGATTGAAGACCGGCAGGAATAGCGCATCCCACGACAAGATCGGGTTGGGGCGTATTGCCGCCGTGACCTCTTGCGCCTGGCTCTGCGGTATCTGCGTGCGCGCCGCCGCCAGCGCCGGCGAGTGGCTCAGTGCCAACTGCATCGCCTGGTCGAGGTCAATTTGAACCGCCGGCGCCTGCGTCGGTGGGGCCGCCCGCGCGGTCGCGGGGGCTTGGGCGTGCAGCGCCATGCCTAACAAGAGCAGGGGCAAGCAGCGAAATGTCCACAATCGCATGTCTTAAAAGAGTACCTGGCTACAACTACAGGTAATGGGGACGAAGGCGATCAGGACCCGGTTTCAACTATTTACAACATTGTTCATTTGACGTTTTGGAATTCCGCCAATTTCGATTGCACCCGGTCCTTGATCCAGTGCGGATCCCACCACTCGACCGGGTTCACCTGCACGCCGTTGATCAACATGCTGAAGTGCAGATGGTCGCCGCCGGCAAGGCCGGTCGAGTCGCTGTGGGCGATGAGCTGGCCCTGGGTGACGTTGTCGCCGGCCTTGACCTCGAAGTCATTCAGGTGGGCATAGAGCGACATGAGGCCATAGCCGTGGTCGATTAGAATGCAGTTGCCGTAAATGCCAAAGTACTTGGCCCAAATCACGCGGCCCGCGTTCGCCGCCTTGACCGGCGTGTGCTTGACCGCGGCGAGGTCGTAGCCGAGGTGGTCTTCCTGGTCAATGTTGCGGCCCTGATATTCGTAGGAGCGATGGTCGGCGAAGCCGGCCTCGACGGCCGAGTTGCCCAACTGCGTGAACGCACCCTGCCAGAGGAATTGCGGAACGCTTTGTTTGGCCGCGTCAATGAGTTCCTGGGTGTCGGTACGGCGCAGGTCGCGGTTCACCAGCAGGAAGTTCTTCTCCGGGTCGTGCTGATCGCTGATGCTGGGCGTATTGGCGATGATCGGCATCACCACCGTATCAATGAAGGAATCGGTAATGGGCAGCTTCGCCGCGCGGAATTTTTTCGGGAACGTTTTCACAGGCAGCGGCGCGGTGGCCTGGTTGCCGGCCGCGTCGCGGGCGACGAGATGCGGCTGGGAGTCGGCCGGCGCGTTGTAGGGAAATGCCAGCAGCGCGAACATGGTGCCGGGCGCGGTGGCGTTGGGCAACGGATAGCCGGGGAAAAACTGACCCGCCATCTCGACTCCGGACTGGATGGCGGCGCCGCTGAGGTGGTACACGACCACCGCCGAGCCGCCCTGGGTCAAATACTGCTGCGTGGTGAGTGAGGAGACGCGCGGAGGTTTCGAACTGATGGTGATGGTGCGCCGGAATACGCCGGTCGCGCCGCGCAGATTGGCCGAGCGCGCGGTGACCACCAGATCGGCGCTGCCGTCGGCGAGTTCCGGATGCTTCGCGCGGCCCGCCTGAACGGAGAAATGCACCACCGGCGGCGCGTCGCCGAGCGTGAACCAGCGCCGGGCGGCGAATGTCTGCCGCCCCAATGGAACCGTTTTCCCCGCCTGTTCCATCGTGGCCTCGACCGAGGCGATGCCCGAAGGCGAGGCCACGTCGAAGGTTAGCAACTTGTTCGCGCCCACCGCCGTCGGCAAGTCGGCCGCGGTGATGGTTGGCGCCGAACCGCGCAGCCAGGCATAGCTAATCGCGCCCAGCAGCAAAACCAAAATCAGGAGAAGCATCGAACGAACGCGATGCGTGGGAGCGGAATCCAGTGTTGCCACTCAACGATTATACGAGCCCTGAACGTCTAAAGAGCCAGGTCGAAAAGAGCCATCTCCTCAGTCGTTGGTTCCTGAAACATCTCACGCCACCGCAGTTGGTCGGCTCGTCGTAGAGGATGCTCATCGTTCCGGCCTTGAACCCTCTCGAGGAGAACATCCACCGAGGCAGTGCCTGTATCGGAATGCATGGGTGGCACCGCCAGCCGCATCACTGCACTTCAATCGCCAAGCCGTTGGGGGACCAGGCGTTTACGATGGCCAAGGCGAGATGGCCGATCAGCAGTTCCGCCGCGTTGTCGGCCGTCCACGATTGGTCTTTGTTGCCCCAGGTGAAAACCGAAATGATCACCGGGCCACGCGCGGTGTAGACCAGCGCCACGTCGTTGCGGACGTCGTCGAGCGAGCCGATCTTGTCAGCGATCGGCGACAAGCCGTCGCGCGCCGCCGCGGTGGGCAGATAGCGCGGCAGCATGTCGCGGTCCTGCTGGTTGCGCATGATGGTGATCATGTCGTGGCAGAGCGCCGAATCGCCGAGATCGCAATGGTAAATGCTCTCGAGCACTTCGGCCATCTCGCGCGCCGTCGTCTTGCCCAAACCGAATTGCGGCTGGTCGGCGGGCAGCGGACCGACCGCCGGCTTGAAAACCTTCTTATAGAAATACGTGTTCTTGAGCCCCATGCGCGCCAGCATGGCGTTGGTCGGCGCGAGCCCCACCGCATCAATCACCATGTTGGTGGCGGTGTTGTCGCTCAAGGTCATCATCAGGGTGATGGCGTCGTGCAGCGTCAGATCGAGGCCGGGATTGAGAATGTTCAATATGCCGGAACCGCTGACTTGGTTGTCGCGCGTCAGCGGCAGGCGCTGGTCAAGCCGCAGCCGCCCGGCTTTGACCTGGGTGAAGGCCTGGAGCATGAGCGTCATCTTGATCACCGACGCCGTCTGTACTGGCTGGTCGGCATCGAGCGCGACCTGCTCGCCGGTGGTTAGATTTTTGGCGTAGAGCGCGACGTGCCCGGCATGCGCCCCCGCCATGGCTGCGAGCGTGTGCGTCAAATCCGCCGCTCGCGCCGATGAGGCGCCCGCGATGAAGAGCAACAAACTGAGCCCACAACAACCGCGTAGAATCATGATGGGAGCGAATTATACTAAAATAGTCGAGCTTGCCCAGTTCCCCGGCGCGGTAGCCAAGTGGTAAGGCAGAGGTCTGCAAAACCTCTATTCGTGAGTTCGATTCTCACCCGCGCCTCCAACAAAATCAACACTTTCCTCGCCCTGCATGGGAAATCTCGGATGTCACTGGATGTCATTGAATGGCTCTGGATGGCTTCAAATGGCGAAGAAAGGCCGAAGATGGCGCAGGATGTTGGCCCAAAGTTGGCCCGACCCACTGCACCGTCGTGCCGCGATCCTGCTGGGAGTCAGGCCTCAGCCGCGCAGCAACGCCTGGCGGATGGCCTGGGGATAGAGTTTGTGCTCCTCAACCAGGATGCGCGCGGCGAGGGTTTCGGCGGTGTCGCCGGCGATGACCGGGACCACGGCTTGGGCAATGATGGGGCCGCCGTCGAGGGTTTGATCCACGTAGTGAACCGTGCAACCCGAAAATTTCACGCCGTAGGCGATGGCCTGCTGGGTCGCATCCAATCCGGGGAAGGCCGGCAGCAGCGAGGGATGAATGTTCAGTATCAGGTTGGGAAACGCATCGAGCATCACCCGGCTGAGCAGACGCATGTAACCGGCCAGACAAACGAGTTCGACGTCCGCGGCCCGGAGCCGCTCGACAACGTCGCGATCGTACGCCTCACGCTCGCGACCGGCGCTGGGCAGGGCGCAGGTTGCGATTCCCTGCTCGGCCGCCCAGGCGAGGCCCGGAGCTTGCTCGCGGTTGCTCAGCACCAACGCCACTTCGCCCGGGAAGGCCGCGGCAATCGCTTGCAGGTTGGAACCGCGACCGCTGATCAGCACGCCCAGCTTGCTCACGGCTTGTACACCACGCGCCGGGCGCCGCGCACGATGGTTCCGAGCTCGACCGGATCTTCCCCCTGCCGCCGCACGTGCCGTTTAAAGGCGGCGACATCCGCCGGCGCCAGGACGGCGATCATGCCGATGCCGAGGTTGAACGTCCGCCGCATGTCGCTGGTGGGGACATCGCCCAGCTGTTGCAGGAGCCGGAAAAGCGGCGGTATCTCCCACGCCGAAGTGCGAATCTCGGCGCCGCAACCGGCCGGCAGAATCCGCGGAAGATTGCCGGGGATGCCGCCGCCGGTGATGTGGGCAAGCCCGCGCACGCGTTCCAGCCAAGGCTTCAGCAGCGGCAGGTAAGAGCGATGTTCGGCGAGCAGCGCCTCGGCCAGGGTCACACCGTTCAACTCCGGAAGGCGGCGCGATACGCGGTACCCGGCGTGGTCGAACAACAACTTCCGCGCCAGGGCGTAGCCATTGGTGTGCAGACCAGCGGAGCGCATCCCGATCAGAATGTCGCCCGGCCGAATTTTGTCGCCGGTCAGAACCGCGCGGCGCTCGACCAGGCCGACGATGCATCCGGCCAGATCGTACTCGCCTGGCGTATAGAAGCCGGGCATCTCGGCGGTTTCGCCGCCGATCAGCACGCAACCGTTCTCCTTGCATCCCCGGCTCAATCCCTCGACCAGCCCGGCGACGGTTTCGGGCTCCATCTTGCCGAGCGCGATGTAATCGAGAAAGAACAACGGCAACGCGCCCTGCACCAGGATGTCGTTCACGCAATGGTTGACCAGATCGCGCCCGACGGTATTGTGCACGCCGGTCTGGAAGGCGAGCTTGAGCTTGGTTCCGACCCCATCCATGCTGGAGACGAGCACCGGATCCCGCACTCCGTTGGGCAGCGCGAACAGGCCACCGAAGCTGCCGATTTCGGTGAGCACGCGCGGGGTAAAGGTGGCGCGCGCCAGCCGCTTGATGCGGGCCTTGGCGCGCTCGGCGGTGGGGATCGAAACCCCGGCGGAGGCGTAAGTAACACGGGCCATGGTGAATGAGTTGAAAGCCTAGAATAGCAGTATGGCCCTCGAATTCACCGCCTCCTGCCTGCGGGACTCGGTCTCGCTCTTCCACTATTACAAGAAGCTGGGTGACGGCGCCATGGCGCAGCTCGATGAGGCGCAACTGCTGGCCGCGATTGACCCGGAGATGAACTCCATCGCCCAGATCGTCAAGCACATGGCCGGGAATATGCGTTCGCGCTGGGCCGGGTTCCCGGACGCCGACGGCGAGAGCCCGACACGCAACCGCGATTCCGAATTTATCGCGCCGCCCGCAACCCGGGCCGATGTGTTGCGGGTATGGGAGGAGGGTTGGGGCCATGTCTTCGCCGCCGTTGACAAGCTCAGCGACGCCGACATGGATCGCACAACGTTGATCCGCGGCGAAGCCCACTCAATCACGCAGGCCATCCACCGGCAGGTGGCGCATTACGCCTACCACGTTGGCCAGATCGTCTTCTGGGCCAAGCACCTGCGCTCCGAAAACTGGCAGAGCCTGAGCGTGCCCCGTAACCGTTCGGCGGAGTTCAATCAAAAAGTGTCGCGCGGCGAAGCCAGCCAGCGCTGAGGCGCGCTCCGAAGAGGCTCGCCTCCCTTCGCTCCAACCCGCCGCGACTCCGCGTTGCTACGTCGCTCCACCCCAGAACCGGCGACGGTTCTGGGGACCCCGGCCTGCGGCCATCTCCGTGGAGATGGGGTCGAAGGTGCGGCGGAATTCGATTCACGGCAGCGGGCCGCCGTTCGGAATTACGACCACCCCAGCGCCCAGAAGCGGCGCTGGGGACCCCGGGTTCGCGGCCTTCCACCTCGATCTCCTCCCATGGAGGGCTCGGTGGCTGCCTGCGTGTTGTGCCTGTATGTCGCCGATGCCATAATCATGGCATGGCAATCCGTACAACGATTGATCTTCCCGAAACGCTGCACGAGCGGCTGTGTCAACGGGCTGAATGTTCCGGCGCCTCAATCCGCTCACTCATTGTCGATGCCATTGAGCAAACTTATCCCGGCGCGACGAAGGGGCGGCGAGTCACCGGCCCTCTGATTCGGGCCGGAGGCAAGCGTGGTCCGCGCTACCCGACGGACGAGAATCCTCATGATCTTATTTATACCTGACGTAAACGTATGGGTGGCCCTCTCCGACGCGGGCCACACCAACAGCGCCGCCGCATGGAACTGGCTCAGCCGGTTGCCAGACGACCGCAAGCTGATTTTTTGCCGGTATACGCAGGTCGGCCTCCTTCGGCTCCTTGCCAGTACGGCGGTGATGGGCGATCGGGCGCTCACCCTGCGTAAAGCCTGGAGCGTTTATGATCGCTGGCTCGAAGATCCGCGCATGGAGTACTTTCCCGAACCGCGAAACCTCGACTCTCGTTTCCGGCAGACCACCGAACCATTCGCGGCAAAGCCCGCGACCAAAGCTGTTGGGGATTGCTTCTTGCTGGCGTATGCGCAGGAACTCAACGCCACTCTGGTCACGTTCGACCGGGCGCTGCATCAATTTTCACGGCAGCACGGCCATGCCGCTGTAATTCCGGTCTGATATTCCGCTGGGTTACTCGAAGCGCAAGGCTTCGATGGGGTCGAGGCGGGCGGCTTTTTGGGCGGGGTAGTAGCCGAAGAAAATTCCGATCGCGGCGCTGAAGAGGGCTGCCACGACGACCGACACCAGCGAGACGTCCACCGCCCAGTGGGCGATGGCGCTAATTAGCCATGAGGTCACCAGGCCAAACACGATTCCGATCACGCCGCCCAGCGAAGCGAGCACCAGCGCCTCGATGATGAACTGCTTCTGCACGTCGGCCTCGGTCGCGCCCACCGCCATTCGAATGCCGATCTCGCGCGTGCGCTCGGTCACCGACACCAGCATGATATTCATGATCCCGATGCCGCCGACCAGCAGCGACACGCTGGCAATCGAGGCCAACAGGATGGTCATGATTTGCGCCGAGGCGTTGGCCACATCGGCGTACTCGGCCAGATTGCGCACGCTGAAGTCGTCGGGCTCGCCGCGCCGGATGCGATGGCGGCTGCGCAGAAGGTCGGTGATCTGCTGCTGCGCCGCGGCGGTGGCGTCGTTCGAGACCGCCGACACCGCGATATTCTGCAGCCAGGACTGACCGCTCAACTTTTTCAGCAGCGTGGTGAAAGGAATGTAGACCTGATCGTCCTGATCCGAGCCTCCGCCCGACTGGCCTTTGGCGACCAGCGTACCGACTACCTTCACGGGAAGGTTCTTGATCCTGATCTCCTGCCCCACCGGGTCGCTGCCGTCGGGAAACAGGTTGCTCACGACCGTCGCCCCCAGCACGGCAACGTTATTGGAGTCGGTGACGTCCTGCGAGGTAAAGCTGGCGCCCTGGTCGAACTGCCAGTTGCGAATGTCGAAGAACGACGGCTCGGTGCCGGTGATGTGCGTGCCCCAATTGTTGGCGTCGTGGACGACCTGGGCGCTGTAGCTGGTGCCGGCGGCGGCGGCGCGCACGCTGGGCACCTGGCGCAGAATGGCCAGCTCGTCGTCGTAACGCAGGCTCTTCGTGGCGTTCCAGCCAACGTGCACCACCCCGGCCTGATGGCTGCCGCTCTGGACGTAGAGCAGGTTCGAACCCATGCTGGCAATGCGCGACTGGACTTGCTCGCTGGCCCCCTGGCCGATGCCCACCATGGCGATCACCGCGCCCACCCCGATGATAATGCCCAGCATGGTGAGCATGCTGCGCAATTTGTTTCGGGTCAGCGCGCGCAGCGCCACCCGCACGATCGAGACGAAGTCCATGCTTCATTATATCTCACCGCGAGGCTCACGGCGTGATGCGTAGAGCGGATTTTGGGGAGCCTACAGACCAGCAAACCCGAGTTGGAATTGCCTGACGAAACCACTGAGCTTGCCGTCCGTTTGGTCGGGCGAAGCCAGGGAGATATAGCCATCGGGTCGCACTAAATAAAGGGCATCCCGCCTTAGGCCGGCGTCTCGGGCGGCATCGCCGTAGTTGAAAACATGGAGCGGCAGGTGAAATCCGCGGCACGTTGTTTCGAGTTCCTTCCTTACCCCGCCGTAGACGTGCAATTGCCAATCGAGCGAGCGCAAGGGGTCGAAATTGCTCTGGCCGCCATCGTGTACCCATGGGAGCCGGTCGCCGCCGTCGACCTCCCCGGCGACGCCCTGGCTCAATGAGCTATCCGGGTAGTGAATTCGCATTTGCGAAATCGTGCGAAAAATGGCGTGGCGGCCCAAACTGAAGCGGGTCACCACCCCAAACAGCAGGGGCGCGACAATCCTGCGGGTAAACTCGCCCGCCACTCCCTCTCCCACCAGGCTGGTAAACGCGCGGTCTGTCGTGGCCACCAGCGAACGCGCAAAGCCAATTCGCTCGGGCTCGTACGTGTCCAAAATGGAAAGGTGGGCGCGGCCTTGCATGACGTGGGCGATGTTCCATCCCAGGTTCACCGCGTCACCAATGCCGGTGTTCATCCCTTGACCACCGGCCGGGCTATGAATGTGACCGGCATCGCCAACGAGGAATGCGCGGCCCACACGGAACCGGTCAGCGACCCGATGATGCACGCGGTAGGTCGAGAACCAATTGACCTGAGTCACCTTTATGCCTAGAAGGGGCTCGACATGCGCACGGATGTCTTCAAACCCAATGTTCTCAAGCCCCGACAACTCGGAGGGTACGAGGCCAATGAGCCGCTGCATTCCGCTGGACCGCACCGGAAACATCAAGGTCAGAATGTGTTTGCCCAGGTTAACGGTTAGATCCCGGGAGAACCCGGAGGCGACTTTCACATCGGCGACAAAGAAGTGTTGTTGGTAGGTGCCGCCCGGAAAGCCGATACCCAAGGTCTCGCGCACGCAGCTCCGTGCGCCATCGCAGCCGCAGATATAGCTCGCGGCGACGCACTCGACCCGACCGGTATTGTGCTCGATACTGGCGCGCACTCCGTCGCCATCCTGGGTAAAGCCGGTAAGTTTGGAGCCCCATTCGACCTCGCTGCCTAGACCCTTGAGCTTCCCCATCAGGAACCGTTCGTGATCGTCCTGCGGATAAGCAAGAGCGAAGGGGTAGGGGCTCAGGCCAGCGCCCATTTCCTTGAAACTGAGGGCGAGTACCTCACGACTACCCTGGGCACCACCCTCGCGTATGTGAGCGGTTTCGGCGACGACGCCTTGTTCGACAATTTCGGAGGCAAAGCCGTACTGATCGTAAAACTCGAGGGTGCGCGCCTGGACCACCATGGCGCGCGATTGCTCGCCGGGACGGTTGGCTTCAGAAATGATGCGGCAGGGAATGTTGCGCCGGACGAGCGCCAGCGCCACATTGAGTCCCGTGGGACCGGCGCCAACGATAAGAACGGGTTCAGCCTGCATGGCGGCCGGCTGTTGATTTCCTTACTCGAAGCGTAACGCTTCGATCGGGTCCAGATTGGCGGCCTTCTTGGCCGGGTAGTAGCCGAAGAAAATGCCGATGGCGGCGCTGAACAGGGCGGCGCCGACGATGGAGATAATCGAGACGTCCACGGCCCATTTGGCGATAGCCGAGATCAGCCAGGAGGTCACCAAGCCGAACAAGATTCCGATGACACCGCCGATGGAGGCCAGCACCAGCGCCTCGATAATGAATTGCCGTTTGACGTCACTCTCGGTCGCGCCCACCGCCATACGGATGCCGATCTCGCGGGTGCGCTCGGTGACCGACACCAGCATGATGTTCATGATGCCGATGCCGCCCACCAGCAGCGACACCGAGGCGATCGAGCCCAGCAGGATGGTCATGATCGAGCTGGCGGCGCTGGCCACATCGGCCACGTCGCTGAGGTTATTGACGGCGAAGTCGTTGGGCTGGCCGGGGCGGATGCGGTGCCGGGTGTGGAGCAGGTTGGTGATCTGCTGGCTGGCGGTGTCGGTGCTCTCCTTGGAAATGGCGGAGACGGAGAGGTTCGAAAGCCAGTTCTGGCCGCTCAGTTTCTTCTGCAGCGTGGTATAGGGAATATATACGTTGTCGTCCTGATCCTGGCCCATGCCGCTTTGCCCCTTGGGCTGCAGCGTGCCGACGACGGTAAACGGCAGGTTCTTGATGCGGATGGTCTTGCCGATGGGGCTGGATCCATCGGGGAAAAGATTCAGCAGCGGGGTCGCGCCCAGCACCGCGACGTTGTTGTTCTCGCTCACATCCTGCTCGGTGAAGCTGGTGCCCAGGTCGAAATTCCAGTTGCGGATGTCGAAGTAGGTGGGCTCGGTTCCCTGGATGTTGGTGCCCCAATTGTTGTTGTCGCTAATGACCTGTTGATGGGTTCCGGTGCCCGCCGCAACCTCTTTCACCACCGGCACCTGGGCCAGAATGGCGGCCTCGTCGCCCGGCACCAGCGTCTTGGTCGCGCCAAAACCCGTGCGCACGACGCCTGCCTGGCGGCTGCCCGACTGCACAATCAGCAGGTTGGAGCCCATGGCGGCGATCTGCGCCTGCATTTGCTCATTGGCGCCCTGTCCGACGCCGACCATGGCGATGACCGCGCCCACGCCGATGATGATGCCCAGCATGGTTAGAATGCTGCGCATCTTGTTGCGGGTGAGCGCGCGCAGCGCGACGCGGACAATTGAGACAAAATCCATAATTAGTCGTCCTCGCCCACCACCGGCATGGTCCGCAAAACTTCCTCGGCCACGTTGGGATGGGCCACCTTCTCGTCGCGGCGAATCTTGCCGTCGCGGAAGGTAATCACCCGCTGAGCGTACTCGGCAATGTCAGGCTCGTGGGTGACGAGCACGATCGTGATCTTGCGTTCCTTGTTCAGGCGCTGGAAGATGCCCATGATCTCGACCGAGGTGCGGCTGTCGAGGTTGCCGGTGGGCTCATCCGCCAGCAGAAT
>JANWLQ010000070.1 GCA_025450725.1 Terriglobales bacterium | reverse complement strand
TTCCACAATTCCGCGCGGTAGCCACTTATGCGGTGCCGATGTCAAGTCTGGCGGGACTGCTGCTGATCGCATATTCGCGCTGGGTCCCGGAGCCGGAGATGGCGGCTGCGGCGGAACTGGCTGCCGGGCGGGCGGAGGTGGCGGCATGATCTTCGGCAGCGAATGGGCCTCGGTGGGGGTGCTGATCTTTGCCGTGCTCGGATCGAGCTACGCGATATTGGCGTTTGCCCACGTGCGCATTGACAATTGCGATATGAAGGAACTGGCGCGGCTGCGAGCGGAGGGAGTGCTGCCGGAGCGGGTGGAGCTGGTCCGGGACTTTGTTGACATCCACCGCAAGCTAGATGAGATTGCGCCGGCGGTGTACCTGCGGCAGGAGTTTTGGATTCAGCTGTACTTTCAGGTACTGCGGTTGGCGCACAGGATGGAGTGGCACGCCGGATTTGTCGAACGCGAGCTGATGAAGCTGAGCGCGTACCAGGCAAACCATTACCGGACGGCGCTGATCCGCATGGAACGGCTGCAGAACCCGGCGCTGTAGACCAGCGACTTGGGCTAGGGCTTCTTGCTTTTAATTCCGAATCGTTTGATCTTTTGGTTCAGGGTGGAAACCGGCACCTGGAAGCGCTCAGCCGCGTCGGTTTGGCGTCCGTGGGTTTGGGCGAGCATGTCTTCGATCAGACGACGTTCGTAGTCATCCACCTGGGCGAAGAGGGATTGGGGCGCGGCGGAGGGGGTCCAGGCGCGGCCGCCGGTGATGCTGTCGGGGAGAAAATCCATGCCGATGAGTTCATCGGTGGAGAGGACGACGGCGCGCTCGATGGCGTTTTCGAGTTCGCGGACGTTACCTGGCCAGCCGTAATCGAGCAGGCAGCGAAGGGCTTCGGGCGCGAGCCGGCGCGGGCGATCGCCGGAAAAGCGGGCCAGGAAATGTTGGGCGAGGGGGGCGATGTCCTCGCGACGCTCGCGCAGCGGCGGAACGGTGAGGGCGAGGACGTTCAAGCGGTAGAAGAGGTCTTCGCGGAAGCGGCCGTCGGCGACGAGGGTCTGGAGATCCACGTTGGTGGCGGCGATGATGCGGGCATCTACCTGCACCTCTTCGGTGGAGCCCAGGCGCATGAAGCTCTTGTCTTGCAGGAAACGCAAAATCTTGGCCTGGGTCTCGAGACTCATACTGCCAATTTCGTCCAAGAAAACGGTGCCGCGGTGGGCGACCTCGAACAAACCCTTCTTGGGGGCGACGGCGCCGGCGAAGGCGCCGCGGACGTGGCCGAAGAGAGTGGACTCGAGCAGGCCGGCGGGCATGCTGCCGGTGTTGACGGGGACAAAGGCGGCGTCGTCGCGGGAGGATTGGGCGTGCAGCGCCTTGGCGATCAATTCCTTGCCGGTGCCGCTTTCGCCTTGCAGCAGCACGGTCGAGCGGCTGGGCGCGACCTGGGCGATCCAATCGAAGATACGGAGCATGACCTCCGATTTGCCGACGATGTTCTCGAAGCTATAGCGCTCCTTGAGGGCGCGCTTGAGCTGGATGTTTTCCTGGCTGACGCGGGCGTTGGCAATGGCGGAGCGAACGTCGGCGAGGAGTTTTTCGTTATTCCAGGGCTTTTGCAGGAAGGTCTGCGCCCCGGCCTGCATGGCGGAGACGGCCATTTCGACGGTGGCGTAGGCGGAGATCATGATGACCGGGGTTGAGGACACCTCGCGCAGGCGGCGGAGAAAATCAACGCCACTGCCGCCGGGCAAGGCCACGTCGAGCAGCACCAGGTCGAAAACGGAGTTGTGAAACACCTCCCAGCCGGCGTCGGCATCACTGGCGGCGACGACTTCGAACGACTCGATGCGGAGCAGGGTTTCGAGGCTTTCGCGGATGGCCGCCTCATCGTCGACAATCAGCACCCGGGCGGTGATGGCGGCCAGGTTCGGGACGGGTTCGACGAGGGTGGTCACGGGGGGAAGTGCGGACTCTAGACCGCCTCCGCCAGCGCGGGCGTTGGGGCTTGCTGCGGCGCTGGAGCGTAGAGTGGTAGTTCGATTCTGAATTCGGCGCCGAGGGCGACCTGGCTGTGCACGCGAATGGTGCCGCGGTGTTCCTGAATGATGCCGTAGGTGACGGCCAGGCCCAGTCCGGTGCCGGTGCTCAGCGAGGCGGCGGTGGCGTTGTGGCCGTCCGGCGCGGGGGCGTGCCGGGGGCCGGCCTTGGTGGTGAAGAAGGGGTCAAACAGCCGCGGCAGATGCTCGTCGGCAATACCGTCGCCGGTGTCGGCCACCTCGACCCAGGCGTGGTCGCCCTCGCAGCCGGTGGAGAAGCGCAGGGTGCCGCCGTGGGGCATGGCGTCGCGCGCGTTGAGGATTAAATTGAGAAACACCTGTTGCAGTTTGCCGGGGTCACCCGACACCTCGACCGGGTTGGGATGGAGGGCGGCGATCACGTGCACGGCCGCGCTGCGCAGCGGGTGCTCGACCAGGCTGAGCGTGTCGCGCACGATGGCATTCAGTTCGACCTTGCGGAAGGCCGCGCTGCCGGTGCGGCTGAAATTCAAGAGATTGGAGATGATCTCGGAGGCGCGGAAGGTCTGGCGGGTGATGGTGTCGAGCACCGGGGCGCGGGGATCGCCTTGGGGGGTTTGCTTGGCCAGCATTTGGGTGTAGCTCGAGATCACGGCGAGCGGGGTGTTGACCTCGTGGGCGACGCCGGCGGCGAGCAGGCCGACGGAGCGCAGGCGGTCGGCCTGGCTGAGAGCGGCTTCCATCTCGACCTCGGCGGTGACGTCGCTGAGCAGTACGATCTGGCCGACGCGCTGGTACTGGGCGGTGACGAGGGGGGCAATGGTCAAATTGAAGATGCGTTCGCCTCCGGAGGCGCTCATGCGGAACTTGGGCAGGCCGTGGACGCCGCCGGAGGAGGAGGCGGCGGCGAATTCGCGGCCAAACCCCTCGCCGAGAATGGCGGCGACGGGCTGGCCCAGGGCGGCGGCGCGGGGGCGGCCGGTGATGGCCTCCATGCGGGCGTTCCAGCTCTCGATGCGGCCCTCGAGGTTGACGGCGATGACGCCCACCTGGATGCTTTCGACGATGTTCTCGTTAAATTCCTTAAGGCGCTCATACTGCTGCGCCTTCTGCCGCAGGGTGGCGTAGAGGCGGGCATTTTCGAGCGCGATGGCGAAGTAGGCGGCGAGCGTCTCGACCAGCTCGAGATCGTCGCTGGTCAGGAACTCGCCCTGGCGGGTTTTACCCAAACCGAAAATCGCGACCGTGGCGGATTGCACGCGGCAGGGCACGAAGTAGTGCAGTTCGAGTGAGCGGGCGGCGCCGTGGGGGTACTCGAAGAACTCGCGTTCGGCGCCCATGCGGCTGAGGAATTTGAGATCCAGAGACTGGGTTACGACCTCGGACGGCGTGAAGCGGGCGAGGGAAAAGTGCGGGCTGCCCTCCTGGGCGAGGAAAATCGCGGCGCGGTCGAGCGAGAGCGTCTCGACCAGACGCTCGAGGACGAGGTCAAGCAGGGGGACGAGTTCGGGCTGGGCGTTCATCTGGCGGCCGAATTCGATCAAGGTGCGGCGGAAGTCGTAACGCTCGCGGTAGAACATGCGATCCACGCGCTCCTGCAGCCACTGCTTCAAGGGTTCGAAAAGCAGAGCGGTGACCAGGATGGCGAAGAGCCATCCCGCCCATCCCCAGGCGGGCAGGCGCGACTGCATGACGACGCCGGCCAGCGCGACGGTGCCCAAATAGACGGCGACCACCACGGCGGTGGCGAGGGTATAGACCACGCCGCGGCGCAGAACCACCTCGGCTTCGAGCAGGTGATGGCGCCAGATGGCGTAGCCAAAGGCGATGGGGACGAGCGCCAACGAGAGCACGGAAAGGTTGGCGTCGGGCGGAAGATCCGAGCCCCAGAGGAAGGGCACGATGTAGAACAGCAGAAAGGGTCCGATGGCGAGCGCGGCGCCCCAGGCCATGCAGCGGGCCTGCTTGCGGACGGCGAAGCTGGTGCCCGGTCGAAGCGCCTTCCAGTGGAAGCTGGCGGCGGCGGCGATGAAGTAGGCGGCGAAGAGGGTGTAGCTGGCGCGGTCGAGCAGATCCTGCACGGCGCTGAGGGTGGCCGGCATCCAGAGGGCGCCGGAGGCGAGGGCGATCTCGGTGAGGCCAATGAGGACAGCGGGGAGGTAAAGCAGGGTGAGGAAGAATTTCGACACCGCTTCGCCGCGTTCGGCGGGGCGATTCTGGGGCGCGCCGCGGAAACGCAGAGCATAGGCGAGCAAAAACGTGGGCGCGAGCAACAGTCCGGCCTCGTTGATCCAGAAAACGGTGCGGTCAAACAGGTTGAGCTTGGCGGTGAAATGGAAACAGTAGAGGGCGAATGAGGCGAGGCAAAAAAGATAGAAGCGCAAGGCCTGGGGCGCGCGCTGGCGACGGTAGAGGACGAATAATCCGATGGCCAGATAACAGAGGCCGACGAGCTCGAGAAAGGCGTAGCGATGCAGCGGTGGGTGGGTGGGCTGGACCGTGAAGCGCAGAGCGTGGGCGCGGGCGCCGCGCACCAGATCGTACTCGATCGGGTTGCCGATGCCGGTGGCGGCGAGCGCCTGGGCGACCGCCTCGGGAGTCGCAACCGGCTCGCCGTTGATGGCGAGAAGGCGGTCACCGACGGCGACGGGGGTCAGGGTGTTGGCGTCGCGCGCGACGGCGACGAGGCCGGTGGTGGTCCGCCGCCAGAGCATGGCATCGGTGGGCTGGCGATAGATGGCCAACTGGCGAGCGTTGATCAACGCCAAGACGCAGAGGGTCGCGGTGATCAGACCCAGCGCGATAGTGCGGAAGCGGAAGCGCATGGGTCGAGTGGCTTAGAAGCTGAAAGTAAAGCCTCCGCGGAGCGAGCGCGCCGATTGCACGAGGTATAGGGTGTGGCCGTCGCTGCCCATGAGGGGCAGGTAGCCCTGGGCGAGCAAGTTGTGGATCTCAATCAGTGCCTGCAGATGGCCGGGGAGGGGCTGGCGCACGGAGATGTTGGCGTAGCCATCGCTCTGTCCGGCGCCGTCGTCGTAGAGGTCCAGTCCGGTGGCGAGCGCGCGGCTTAGGGCGCGGTAGCTGCAGATAATGCGAGTGTGGGTGAGGGGCGTCACGCCGCTGAGCCTGGCGGTGACGGCGTGGGCGCGAACGTTGGCGAGGATGCTGTCGAGACCGTTGTCGCCAAAGCGGTTGCTCACGGGCGCGAGCGCGGCGCCGTCGGCGAAGCCGAGATCGGCGATGAAGTTATCGCCGAACTTATGCTCGTAACTAAAGCGGTAGCCCCAGCCGCCGTAGTTGCCGCCGTTAGCCAGGAACATGTTATTGAGCAGGTCGGGCAGCAACTCCTGATGGCTGATCTCGTTCGCATCGGCCTCGGCGCCGTTGATGGCGGCGCGCGTGAAGTGTTCTTCAAAGGCGGCGGCGGCGAGGGTGTCGTTGGCGTCGAAGTTGTCGGTGTAGGCGAATTCCTGGTGGCGGGCGCGTTCGAGGCGGGCGCGCTGGGCGCGGGGCGCGCCAGCGATTCCGGGCACGCCGCTGAGAGTCACCTGCGGCGTCGGGTCGGGCATGTCGGCGTAGTCGTGATAAAAATGAATTGGGGGAACGGCCGACACGGCGCGGTACTCGAGTTGGGAGTGGGAGCC
>JANWLQ010000069.1 GCA_025450725.1 Terriglobales bacterium | reverse complement strand
TGGCTACCTTACCCATGAAAAATCCTCCGTTTGAATGCGAAACAACGATTTTACCTCAAGATGAGCGTGGTTCCCGCGCGGGCATCGAGGCGTTGAGCGGCGGAGGCGCGTGGGAGAGAAATTTCCAACCATCCTTCGGCACCCCAAAGCAGGAACAAATCGCTTGGAGGCGCTTGGGAATAATCGGAGTACCAGCTGGCAATCGTGGTCGGACCGAGGGAGACGACGCGAGGCGGGGCGGGGGCGGCGGCGAACTGCGCACGTGTGAAATTGGTGACTAAATTGCCGAAGGAGTCGACGAAGAGGACTTCGCCATGCCAGCCGTCGGTCAGCGCTTGTGGCTGGGGCAAGGCGACACGGCTCCAGTCGGCCACCTCGGGACCGAGGGAGCTCAGGGCTTCGCGCTCGGCGATGCGCGCCGCCAGCGGAACGAGCAAATCGCGAGCGAGGAAGGACATGCCGTCGGCCACGGAAATGGCGTGAACGGCGGCGGGCTCGCGTTCGAGAATGGGACCGAGGACGCCGTTGTCGGGAGCGAGGAAAATCTGGCCACCGATCCGGGTGGCGAGAACACGCCGCTGTCCGAGGCCGGAATCTATCCCAATCAGATGGATCGTTCCTGCTGGATAATGGGAGTAGACGCGCCGCAGGAGCAAGGCGGCCTGAAGGATGTCGAAGCGCGGAAGACGGTGGCTGACATCGACCACGCGGGCCTGCGGCATGTAGCGAAGAAGTTTGCCCTTGAGCATGGCGACGAAAGCGTCGTCATCAAAATCAGAATAAAGCGCCAGCACAGGGGGCAAAGCGGTGGGGGAAGGCATAAGATTCAGTGATAATAGGTTATACCGCCTAGGAGTGGAGAACTTTTGGAATGTCAACGACAACGAATGTAAGCGCAGGCAGAGGGCTGGAGGATGTTGTAGCGTCACCCTCCTCAATCTGTTTTATTGACGGGAACAAGGGCATCCTGGCCTATCGCGGCTACGACATCCACGATTTGGCGGAACGATCAACCTTCGAGGAGACCGCCTACCTGCTATGGTTCGGACGGCTGCCGACCGCCGCCGAGTTGCAGTCGCTGCGTCAGGATCTGCGCCAGGCCAGCAGCGCGCCAGCATCGGCTCTGGAGCTGCTGGCGCGGTTCCATGCGGCTTCGCCGGAGGCATTACCGATGGACACGCTGCGCAGCGTGGTATCGGCGCTGGGAGTGCAGGACCCGGATGCGCGCGACATGTCGCGGGAGGCAAACGTGCGCAAGTCCGTCCGGCTGCTGGCGCAGACGGCGACGCTGGTGGCGGCGCTGGACCGGATTCGCAAGGGCAAGACGCCGGTTGCACCGGCGACGGATCTTTCGCTGGCGGGAAACTTCCTGTACATGTTGAACGGGACGCGGCCGAGCGCGACGGCGGAGCGGGCGTTTGACATCGCCCTGATACTGCATGCGGACCATGAATTTAACGCCTCCACATTCGCAGCACGCGTGATTGCGGCCACGCTGAGCGACATACATTCGGCTGTAACGGGGGCAATTGGAGCGCTTAAGGGGCCGTTGCACGGAGGCGCAAACGAGGCTGTGATCAATCTGCTGCTCAAAGTGGGTGACAACGACCCGATCGTCTACATCAAGGATTTGATCGCCAAGAAGGTCAAAATACCCGGGTTTGGCCATCGCGTGTATCACACGGAAGATCCGCGGGCGACGCATTTGCGGCAAATGTCGCGCGAGCTCTGCCAGGCGGCGGGGATGAACAAGCTGTACGAGCACTCGAGCCAGATCGAGGCCTATATTAAGAGCGAAAAGAAGCTGAATCCGAACGTGGATTTCTACTCGGCTTCCGCATATTACGCGATGGGAATCAGCCCGGATTTATATACGCCGATTTTTGCCGTGTCACGCATGAGCGGCTGGACAGCGCACGTTCTGGAGCAGTATGCGGATAACCGGCTGATTCGTCCACGCGCGGACTATATCGGGCCGCAGGTGCCGCAGAAATACGTTGCGGTTGACCAACGCTAGCGAACGCGTACGATGAGGCATGGCAGCCAGGGCGCCGGTGACGGCGGCGGTGCGCTTTTTGCGCGCCCACAAAGCACATTTTAGCGATCATCTCTACGCCTACGAAGAAAAGGGCGGGACGGCTGCATCGGCGCGGGAATTGGGCGTTGATGAACACGCCGTGATCAAGACGCTGGTGATGGAAGATGAAACCGGGGCGCCATTAATTGTTCTGATGCACGGTGACCATGAGGTTTCAATGCAGCGTCTGGCACGGCAATTGGGCAGGCGGGTCATTCAGCCGTGCCATCCCGATCGCGCAGCGCGGCATACCGGATACCTGGTGGGCGGCACGTCACCGTTTGGCACTCGGCACGCGTTGCCGATCTACGCCGAAGCCAGCATCGCCAACAAAGGACAGATCTATATCAACGGAGGAAAGCGCGGCTACCTGGTATGCATGACGGCGGGCGAGCTATGGCGACTGGCGGAGCCAACCCCGGTCGAGGTGGCGGTTTGAGATTGCCCGCGAGTCTCAAGCGACTGGGAGCCAAGTTGATTACGTTTGGGCTGCTGTTCGGAGTATTGCCCAACGTTCCTTTCTGGCTGCTGGCCCCCCGAATGGGAATCGTAACGCCTGGATTGATTAATCTGGACGGGATTCTATTGGGCCTGGCAGCGATGTTTGTGCGAAAAGGGTGGGTAGTAGCTTTGTTTGGAGTGGATTTCGCGTTGGACATTGTTTACGGAATTCGGGCGACATACGGCACCAATTACGTCGAAGTTTTTCTATCGTTGCGCTACCTGTTCTCAGTCGTGTCGGTTGGGCAGATCTTGTTGATTGGCGGCGCCTCGGCGTTGCTGATTGCCGCAATTGGATGGACTTGGTTGCGGTGGTCTCCGCGCCCTCGCGGAGCGGAGCGCGCCTGGATGGTGGCACTGGTGGTGGCGATGCTGCTGCCGCTGGCGGTGGCCTCGCGACAACAGCGGATTAGCGCCACCCAACACCGGGAGGACCAATGGAGGCTTGGTCACATTACCAGCAGCGCGCTCGCACCGACCTTCGCCAATGTAGCGGCGAGTACGACCCGCAGCCCTGCGGTATCGCTTTATCATGCCTGGAAGCGGGAACAAGTATGGTCATGGTTGCGCGGCGCCTACTCAAAGACGGTTTGGATTCCGAGCGCGACGGATGCGGCCAAGGCGGAAGTGGGCGCGGCACGAGACAACTTCGTGATTGTCCTCGTCGAATCGTGGGGCCTGGCTGCGGATGCGCGGTTGCGGGCATCACTAGAGGCCCCTTTCCATTCGGCGGCGCTGGAAACCCGCTACGAGGCGCGAACGGGAGAGATTGGATACCGAGGATCGACCGCAGCGGGGGAATTGCGGGAATTGTGTAACTACCGCCTGGAGGTTGTGACTGCGCCGCTAACGATATCGCGAGCGGACATGGCGCGCTGCGTGCCTTGGAAACTTCTGCACGCCGGGTATGAAACTATGGCGGTGGACAGCGCCGCCAGTTTCTGGCCTGGGGGCACGAATTGGTACAAGCTGCTTGGCTTTGAGCACGTGGTGGCGTACGACCAGCTACACCGGCAGGGCATGACTACGTTCACCGCAGGGCCGTTCCGGTCGATACGTGACGACGAAGTGGCGGCCTGGGTGGGACGGACGCTTTCGGCAAACACGGCTGATGGCCATCGGAAAATGATCTTTTGGCTGACTATGAGCGCACATTTACCCATTCACGAGCCACTGTCGGGCGAATACGATGGCGATTGCGGCGTGGCAGCACTGACCCGAAGGTCGAGCGCCACTTGCGGGTGGTACAAGGTGGAATTGCGCACGTTAGAGTCGATTGCGCAGATGGCCGCGACCCCGGCATTGGGGTCGACGTCGATCATTGTGGTGGGGGATCACGCGCCGCCTTTTTTAGATTCGGCGCGGGATGAATTTTCGGCAACCGAAGTGCCGTACGTGTGGTTATCACCGCGCGTGTCAAGCCTCCGGTAAGCTGTGAGGCAACGCTCGGCTACGGCGTCCCAAGTAAACGCTTTGAGGACGCACTCACGGGCGAGTTGGCCCATTGCGCGTGCCCGAGCTGGATTGGCGCGAAGCCACGCGATGCGCTCGGCGATTGCGGTGGGCTGGTCGGGAGGGACAATCATGCCGTTCACGCCGTCAGCGATCAATTCCGGCATGCCGCTGTGCGCGGTGCAGATTACCGGGCGGGCACAAGCCATGGCTTCGAGCAACGTCAGGCCGAGCGTTTCCGTGCCCGGGAGAACGACGCAGATCGCGCTTTGGTATGCACGGGTTAAGGCTGCGCCCTCGACCGGGCGCAGGAACTGAACGTTTTTTCCGCGAGCCAAGGAGAGCAGTTGGATTTCGTAGGCCGGATCGCAAACGGGTCCGAGGATGACCACGTCTGTGGAGGCGTCAACGGCGGCGAGCAAAGTATGGGCGCCCTTGGCGGGGATGCGCCGACCAACAAAAAGAACCGGGCCGGACTCGGCAGTGGACGATGCCGCGGGAACGAATTGATCCGGGTCGACGCCTCCCCAGATAATGGCATCGCCGGAACGGATCGGATTTGCACCTTGGCTGAAACGGCTGACCCAAAGATGGCCGGCGAACCAGTCGTCGAGGCGGCGGAAATAGCCGTTGAGACAGGGTCCGCCGCCGCCGTGGTCGGTGGTAAAGACCGGAGTGCCAACGATGCGTCCGTAGAGAAGAGCCATGCTCGTAGCCATCGTAAACGTTTGGTGGCAGTGGACTACATCCGCCCAGCGCAAATGAGGCCAGAGAGCCAGACTCGCCGGACTGGAGGAGAAGAGCGCGGCCGGGAGCTGATTGGTGATGGTGAAAATAGATAGCGGACCCTGCGCTCGCTTTTGGGGCGCAGGGCCAAATGCGACCAGGCGGGTCGGAGTCCGCCGGGCCATGGCGCGGCTGAGTTCAAGAGCATAGCGTTCGGCGCCGCCGAAAAGTCCGTCCAGTCCAAATAGTTGCGGAACAATTTGCAAGACGCGCGGCTGATCGGCGTTCACCGTTCGCCGACCTCATGGCCTGGCAGGGTCTGATTGACGCCTTGGGCGCGCTCCCATACCAGGATGAGCCGGATGAAGTCGTTCATGCCGCACAGTGAGGCCCAGAGCCAGCCGCGCAATCCATCCTTGTAACCACGGTTTACCCAAAGTTCACCGTAGATGCGCTGGAGCGTGGGTCGAAAAATCAAACGCCAAGCATCCATGATTGTGTAGTCGGCGTGAGGAGGGAGCGGATCGAGGGCGGCGTGTGCGGGGGCGAAAAAGATGATCTTCTGCAGGCGGGAGTGGAGACTAGCGGTGGAGTAGTGCTCAAGCGGCGTTTTAAAACGTCCGATTGGTAAGGGTGCGGTGTAGAACTCGTCGTTTTCCGGGCCTTCCCAGCTACCGACATCGCGGCGCCAGAGGCGCAGCTTGGCGTCGTCCCCGGCGTGCTGGAGGAGGCGCCCGACAAAGAAGTGATGGCGCTCAATGGTGTAGGCGTGAAATGCGGGAGCGATAAGCGCGACTTTTATTTCCGCAATTAAGGCCGGGGGAAGGACTTCGTCGGCGTCCACCCAGAGAACCCAGTCGCCAGTGATGTGGCTCAGAGCAATAATCTTCTGTTGCTTGAGCGAACCCTGATATGGATGCACGTAAATGCGGTCCGTATAGCGAGCGGCGAACTCACGGGTGCCGTCCGTACTATCGGAATCGACAATGACCAGTTCGTCGGCCCAGGCGACCGATTGAAGCACGCGCTCAAAGATGGCGGCACCGGGTGAACGCGCAATCACATTGCCGGTGATAACGATGACCGACAGGCGCCGTACGGCGCCCTGGTGCGGGGGAAATGCCATCGGCGTAGTATACCTAATGCGACCTTGCATCGTAATCACGGGGGCTAGCAGCGGTATTGGCGCGGCGTGCGTGCAAAGATTTCTGGCGGAGGGATGGGATATTGGTGCGGTTGGCCGGCGATGTGATCGGCTCGAGGCGCTGGCGAAGGCGGGCGGCGAGCGGGTGCGGCCTATCGTAGCCGATCTGAGCCAGGAAGCGGGAATTGCCGCCATTGCGCGGGGGGTCGAGGCATGGAGGAAGGACCTGGCGGCGATTGCACATTGCGCCGGAGACTTTTTGGTGGCGCCTATCGAGGCGACCACACCAGCGGAGTTCGAGCGGATTTGGCGCATCACGGTCTGGGCGAAACACATGCTCACGCGGGCGCTCCTGGCAAGGCTGGAGGGGAGGGGGGCACCGAAAGCGATTGTGCACGTTGCCTCGCTCGCCGCCCATGAGGACTTTGCCGGCGAGACGGCCTATATGAGCGCAATGCACGGACTGATCGGACTGGCGCGGGCCCAGGATATTGAGCTGCGGGACCGGGGCATCCGAGCGGCGGTCGTGTCACCGGGGCTGGTGCGGACCGAGTTGACCGAGCGCAGCGGGTTCGGCGCCGCCGCCCTGGAGCAGGCACTGACGCCGGGCGCGATTGCGGATAGCGTTTTTCAACTGGTTAAGACGATTCGAGAGGGCGGCTATATTGGCGAGATTTTTCACCGTCCGGGTGTTGGTCCATCGCGGTCAACGCTCTCAGGGCCCCAAAACTGAACGAAGAGCGAACGGGTCTCCCAAATTTCAAGGCCGAGGCGGAGATGGGCGGCGAGATGGGGACGGAGCCGGCGCCATATCCATTCCGCCAAGCCTTCGAGACTGGGATCGGCGAGAATGTGATCGAGATTGCTGTGGTCCAAGAGGGCAACGACTTCGCGTTCGACCAGAGGCCGGAGTTGGCGCAGGTCAAATAACATGCCCAAGGGCTGCCGTTCGCCTTCCAGGAGGACCGTGAACTCGTAATCGTGGCCATGGGGCAGTCGATCATAGCCGGGGTCGGAGGGAAAAGAATGAACGGCGTTGAAGCGAAAGCCGGATTTACCGAGGCGGAACGTGGCCACTGTCGAAGTTTAGCATTGCCGGGCGAGCGCGCGGACGAACACACAAAGCACGGATATCTGATAAATTGGCGAAGGCCGTATGCCGGATTTTTTAAATTGGGAACCACTACCGCTGCGGGCGCGACCAAGCGTCCCACAGCGTCTCGTGGCGGCCTTGTTGCTGGTGCTGGCGGGTTGGGGCGCAGTGGTGACATGGATAGCGTGGCGGGCGGATGCCGCGGATTTGCGCGAAGACTATTCGCGGGCCGTGTGGTGGCGTCCCGGAGTACCGATGTACCACAGACAACTGGGCGAGTTGAGTCTGATGGAATCGCCGCGAGTGGCGGAAGAACAATTACTGGAAGCCCTGCGCCTGGATCCGTACAACGACCTGGCGATGGCAGACATCACGACGGTCGAGTTGGCGTTGGGAAATTGGCCGCGGGCAGTCGCGATCAGTTCGCGGCAGGTGAAGATGGAACCTGGGTTTGGCGACTACTGGCGCCTGGCAAACCTTTATTTGAGCCACGGCGACAAGGATGGATTTTTGCGGGAGATGACGATCGCCGGGAGATATGCGCAACCGGGCTATTTTCTAAGCATTGCGACACGGGCGTTGACCGCGACGAACAACGATTTTGCCCGCCTGCGAACGGCGCTCCCAAACGATTCGAGCGCGGCGGCAAGCGCCTATTTGACAGTGGCGTTGAAGTTTGACGACCGGGCCGCTGCGATGGAGGGGCTGAATTGGCTCTCCGCGTCGCGTGCGGCGGTCGACGTGGGGGCGGCCGACGCGCGGCGGCAGGCCCTGTTGGATCTGCTTGTCCATGCTTGGCGGGAGTGGCCGAATGATGTGCCGCGAATCGAAAAGCAACTGCAATCGGCGGGATTGTGGGGGAGTGCGAAGATTGGCGTCCCGCCTTAGTTGTTGGATGGGGATTTTTCACCCGATGAGGCGGCGCGTGGGGCGACGCTCGCGGCCAACCCCGCGGATGAGTTGCGAGCGATAATGGGCTGGCAGTGGAACTCGCCGCCGGGGGTGCGGTATTACGCAGTACAAACTGGTAATAGTCAGCATCCGACCGCAGGGGAATTCATATTTGACGGCACCCAGGCGGAAGACACCGACCTGACCCGGCAATGGATGTTGTCAGCGGGTGGTACGAAACATGCCAGCGCCTGGATACGACGCCTGGACGAGAGCACGCCGAATGGCCTGAGTCTGCGGATCGCGACCATGGATGGCGCCCCGGTAGGAGAGATCGAATTGCAGGCTAGCGGCGACTGGACGCACGCGGTGGGCGAAATTGCCTTGCGAGCAGCCGGCGAACGGGCGTGGCTTGTGTCATTGCATTATCACCGTCGGCTCGGCGAGGAGCCGCTGCGGGGCAGCATCATTGTCAGCGGTGTGAGGATCGAATGAGCACGGCACTGACGCGAGCACGGGTCGAGTCGGCATTGCGCCTGCCACAGCAGCGCACAGAGCGACACCGGCGTGATTGGAGCTGGGCAAAAGGTCAGGAGGGCTGGCGGCATGGCATGGTGGGGGCGCCGTTACTGGGTGTTGGATTCGCGATCTGGGCTTTTGGCGGCGTATACGGCTGGGCGTACGGCATTGCTTACTGGCTGATTTTTGGCGCACTGGCGACATTGTGCCTTCGTTGTCTTATGGGAAAGGCGCGGCTGCGATGGCGAGGGGAATATACGCCTGGGCTGCTCATGGGGCTTATCGTCGCGGTGCAGTATATCAGCGGTCTGACTGCGGTCAAGGCTTCGACAGTAACGGCGGGCCTGCACTTGGGGGCGGGCGCAGCGCTGTTTTTGGTTCTGTCGCAATGCTACGATGGCGCGCGCGACGAGGGCTGGATCAGCAATAGTTTCGCGGCGGTGACATTAGCATTGGCGCTCTTGGCAATCCTTCAGATTTTGACTGCGGCCAACGGTATTTACTGGCACTTCAGCTACCAGTACGCCAGCCCGGCGGGAAGTTTCGTCAATCGGAATCACTTTGCCGGCTGCATGGAAATGTTGCTGCCAGTGGCCTGCGTCGCTGCCTATCGGCGGCGTCACTTGTACTGGTTGTACTGGATACCTTGGATCGCGCCGCCCGCCGTGGGAGTGGCCGCGGTCTTGCTCACCGGGAGCCGCGGAGGCTTCGGCGCACTAGCGACCGAGGCGGGCGTGGGCGCGGTATTGGCGGTACTGTGGCAATTGAACCGACGCTCGTCGAAGGAGCGACGAGAGAACGCACTGCCGCTGCCCGTGTCGGGATGGCTGCCCCTTCCGGACAGCGAGCGCAGGAGCTTGCACGATCGTCGTCGCGGGGAGCGCACCCGCGCGCGACGGCGCAGGCTGGGATTCGCGCTCGCGCTGGCGATTGGCATGACATTGGTGATGGTGGAGTCGGTGGGCACCGGAAGGCTGGTCGCCCGTCTGCAGCAAGTGGACAAAAACGCGCCGAGCGTGAGCGACCGGGCGGATCTCAATCGCAGTTCGTGGCGCATGTTTGAGGAGAAGCCGGTGCTGGGGTGGGGATTGGGAACGTGGGCTGACGTATATCCAGCCTATGCGCGGTTCAATGACGGCTCGATTTATGCGTTTGCCCACAACGACTACTTGCAAATTCTAGCGGAGACAGGAACGGCTGGGGCACTTTGCATTCTTCTCTTTTGGGGAATGTGGAGTTGGGGCCTTGGCCGGGACTGGCCGGCGCTGCGATCGGGCGGGAGGCGGGGGGGGGCGCTGCGCATTGCGGCGGCAATTGCGTGCGCGGGAATGTTGGTCCATTCGCTGGTGGATTTTAACCTGCATATTCCGGCTAATTTGCTCTTGTTTTTTGGCTTAGTGGCAGTTGCCATGCCCCCAATCGGTGAAAGATTAAGTAATTGATTCAGAGAGGTTTAGAGAGTTTAACAGGGATCAAGGGAGTAACCCGGGCGAGGGCGTGACAGTTGACAGACGCGGCGGCATTCAGGTACCATTTACAGCAAGTGAGTTGTCGTCTCAACAACTCAGTTTTCTGGAAATTGAAAAGAAGTTGGCGCGCACAAAATGAAGGAGTTGTTCCCCCATTCGGGCCAGTTGGCCGCCGAGTTGCTGGGCGTGCTTCTGGCCTACCCGGGTGAATTTTTTGCACCGGGTGAACTAGTTGGCACGCTGCGCAATTGTCCCTCGTGGCAGGTGTACCTAGGCGGATTTGAAACCGAGCGCGGCCAGCCGGCCGCGGTGGGAAGGTACCTCAATGAGTTGGGCCTGAGCAAGAATGGGCATCACCGGACGCGCGGCTCACTTTATTCATCGCAATCAGCGCTGACTCGGCTGCAACAGGCGCTGGACGACGCGCGGCAGGCGCGCAGCGCGCAGGCGGCGGTCGGGGATAACGAGGTAATGCTTCTTCGGTCGGAGACAGAAGAAGAGGAGCAGCCGCGTCCGGAGCCGGAGACCACACCGCAGCGGCGCAGGAGTGATGAAACGACAATTCGCCGGCTGGAGGGAGTACCGGCGGCGGCATCCGTCCCTGCGGCAATGGCGACAGCAGCGGGAACGGTTCCGAGCGGGGCAAGTGGCGCGGTGGGCGGGACCATGAGTGGAAGCCTGGGCGGCGGTGGGGTGCGGTCGGGACCGGTGATTGGGTGGCGACGGCGCGCATCGGATCTGGCACGTTCGCCGCACCGCAGCGCCAACGCGGCTACTGCGGAGATGCCGGGGGCCATGCCGTCGACGCTGCCGCCGCTGAGCTTGCCAGCTTACAACGTGGCGGCGGGCCTCGGGGGCGCCGCAGCGCCGGTTTGGGTGGGAGGCGGCGGCACGGCAACAATCGCCGCGCCGGCGTATGCGCCGGGCATGATGATGCCCTATCCCGGCCTGCAAGAAATGAACGGGGCGGGCATGGGGGCCGACGATGCAGGACTGCCGCTTTCATTTTATTGGACGCAAATCCGCCGGCATTTGTACAAGATTGTGCTGGCGACAGTCCTGGTAACCACGCTGGTTGGTTTTTATACGCTACGCATTCCGAAACTGTACGAAGCGGTGGCCACACTGCGCATGGACTTCAAGGGCAGCGCGCTGCTGGCGAGCAATAGCGACAGTAGCGGACCGAGCGCATTCGATCCGACCACACTGATTCAGACCGAAGTCACGGATGTCGGCCAACGAGCGGTGGTGCTGGATGCGATCACGAGCGCGCATTTGGACCAAGATGTCAATCTGCTGAAGCAGCTACGGAACACCTCCAGAACGGCACCGACTGTAGCCAATCCAACCGCATTGGAAGACGCACTGGTGGGGCTGGTGCAAAGCGGTACGACGGCGATTCCCCCGGATGGCACACATAATATTGATATTCATTTCAAGTCGCTCGACCCGGCGACGTCAGCGACAGTCGCCAACGCGCTGGCCACCGCCTTAATGAATCACGAGTTCATTACGCGCCAACAAGAGCAAGACCAGACGCTGGCGTTCATGACCAAGCAGTACAACGACATCACCGCTAACATGGAGGGGGAACAAGCCGCGCTGACCGCGTACCAGCATCAGAACAACATTCTGAATCCGGACAGCACCACAAACCTGGAAAGCGCGACGCTGACAACACTGAACAATAACTACCTGGCCGCGCAGGAGGAGTTAAACAAATACCTGGCTGAGCAGAGCGTATTGAAAACGGGGCAGCTCACCGACGCACTGCTGGCGAGCAGCGATGGTTCGGCTCTGCGGCCGACATACGACGCATGGCGCGCGGCGCAATTGAACTTTGAACAGATAGCGAAGACGCGCGGCGCCGCCAACCCGGAGTACAAGAAAGCGCATGACACGCTGGATTTGGCCAAGCAACAGTTGGACGCCGCCGTGGCCAGTGTGAACGCCCAAATCGACAGTCAGTACGACGCGGCGCGGAAGCATTTCGAACTGGTGGCGAAAGACCTGGCCACGGCCAAGAGCGCGGTCCAAAGCTTCAACGACAAGGCGATTGACTTCGGCAACCTTAAGCGGTCGCTGGATACAGACACCAAGCTGCATGATGATTTGCAGGCGCAAATCAAGCAGCAGCAGATCGCCGGAAGCCAAAGCAGCTCATCGCTGCGGGTCACGAACCCGGCCACGCCCAACGCGACGCCAGTCTACCCCAGCCTGCGCAAGAACGTGACATTGGCGTTTTTATTCAGCCTGTTTTTCGGTTGCGGGCTGGCGGTGTTGGCGGGCTATATGGATCGCAGCTTCACCTCGCCGGACGGGGTGGAGCAATATTTGCGCATCCCGTTGTTGGGGGCCCTGCCAGTGATCGCGAACAAGAGCAACCCGATCGAGTTGGCGGAGGCGATTTCAGAGAGCGAATCGACGCGCACGGGAAAACCGACCACACGCTCGGCGTTCGCGGAAGCGGTGCTGATGTTACGGACGGCGGTTATGTACTCGGCGCCGCATGGATTCCGGACGCTGTGCGTGACCAGCGCGCAGCCGCAGGAAGGCAAATCAATCATCACCGCCAACCTGGCGATCGCAATGGCGCTGCACGGCGCCAAGGTGCTTTTAATCGACGGCGACATCAGGCGGCCGACGCAGCATAGGATTTTCGAAGTGGGCAACCAAACCGGACTGTCCAGCGTGCTGCGGCAAACGGCGCCGATCGAGGAGTGCTTCCGGGCCACGACCGTGGAGAAGCTGTTTTTGATGCCAGCCGGGCCAGCGGTGCCGAACCCATCTGAGCTGGTGGCAACAATGATGTCGCAGGTACTCGCGCCTTTGGGCGCGGAGTTCGATTACATTCTAGTGGACAGTCCGCCGGTACTGGGGTTCGCGGACGCGGTATCCATTTCGACGGTGGTCGAAGGGACTGTGCTGGTGGCGCGGGCCGGGAAGACGCCGCGCGAGCTGGTGCATGCCTCACTGCAACCACTGAAACGGGTGCGAGCGCGGGTGCTGGGACTTATTTTGAACCAGGTCAGCAGCTCATTGAACCCGTACTATTCTTATTACCGCGATCACTATGCGCGCTACTATGGAGGCCGGGACGAGGACGAGACGCCGAACGCTGGCGGACAGCCGGTGGAGGAATAGGCCGTGGCGGGTTGCAGACGAATAGCCATCGCGGGACTGGCAGGGCTGATCGCCGCGCTGTGCCCGGCGGCGGTGCGGAGCCAGCAGGCGGCGACCGGACCCACTGTCAATGCGGTGCCGGCCAGTTATGTGGTTGGACCCAATGACGTGCTGGCCATGAAAGTGTTCGGAGCCGATGAATTAAGCGACGGGGCAATGCGGGTGGACGCCGACGGTACGATCCACACGCCGTATGGCACCAGTCCGGTTCGGGTGGGCGGCTTGACGATTGACAAAATCCGAGCCGCGATCGCCGCTGAGCTGACCAAGGATCAATTGGCGGTGGACCCCAAAGTCGAGGTAACGGTCGTGGATCCCGAATCGCACCCTATCACAGTCAGCGGGCTGGGAGTCAGAGTGCCGGGGACGGTGCAAGCCATCCAACCGATGCGACTGGTGGACGCGCTGAATCGCGCAGGCGGATTGGCGGACAACAGTGGCGCTGAAATCGTGGTCATTCAACCAGGGCCGAACGGCAGTCGGGTGGAGAAACATTTTAGTGCGGCGGCGGTACTGAGCGGCACCGACGCGAGCGCGAATCCATGGTTGCAGGGCGGCGAAGAGGTGCGGGTCATGCCGGGGGGATTCGCCTATATGAGCGGCGCGGTTGAGTTGCAGGGCGCTTATGCGCTGAGCGATACCGACCCGCTGACGGTGCGAAAAGCTTTAACCAAGGCGCATGGACTGGCCCCGGCGGCGAAGGCCAAGGAGGCCGAGTTGGTGCGGCATGCGGGGACACCGGAACAGACGGTGATGCGTATCAATTTGCCGGCCATCATGGATGGCACGGCGCCCGACATCGCACTGGCGGCCAATGACATGGTATATGTACCGGTGAGCGGGAGTAAGAAAGCGAGTTTGGATGCGCTAAGCCGTACGTTAACGGTACTTACGATGGCGGCCAGTACCCTGATCGTCCGCTAGGGTCAGCGGATGAGGATTTTGCATGTATACGGCGGTAACCTCTATGGCGGCGTAGAACGGCTGCTGGTTTCGTTTTCGCAATTCGGCGCGCTGGCACCGGGGCTCGAACAGGAATTTGGATTGTGTTACAGCGGGCGGCTTTGGCGCGAATTGGAAGTGAGCGGAGCCAAAATTCACAACTTGGGGGGCGTACGGCTTAGCCGGTGGCGGGAAGTAACCGGGGCTCGGGCGCGACTGCGGTGTTGGTTGGCTACCGAGCGATATGCGGCGGCGGTGTGCCATTCCTGGTGGTCATACGGAATCTTTGGACCGGCGTTACGCCAGGCGGGAGTTCCGGTAGCGGTGTGGATCCACGATGATCCATGGAGACGGGGCTGGTTGGAACGCTGGGGGTTGCGCCAACGCCCGGAGCTGGTGCTGACCTATAGCGCGTATTTGGCTGGACGTGCGACGAGCTTGTGGCAAGGACGAACCCCGGTGTGCGTTGGCGCGCCCGTCGAGGCGCGACCACTCACCGCAGAAAGGACGACAATTCGCCGGGAACTGAATACGCCAGAGGACTCGGTCGTGGTGTTGCAAGTGAGCCGGCTGGAGAAGTGGAAAGGCCAGTTACTGCTATTGCAGGCGCTGAAGCGGCTAGCCCAGGATGAGCAATGGACGGCATGGATTGCGGGTGGAGCGCAGCGCCGCAGCGAGGAGCGCTACCGCGCAGAATTGGAGGCCGCGGCCAACACGCTGGGGATCAGCCATCGAATCCGCTGGTTAGGCGAACGCAATGATGTGGCAGCTTTGATGGGCGCGGCGGATCTCTTTTGCCAGCCCAACCTGGCGGCGGAGCCATATGGAATTGTCTTCCTCGAAGCACTGGCGAGCGGCCTGCCGGTGGTTGCGACGGCGATGGGCGGGGTGGAGGACACCGTACGGCCGGAATGCGGGCGACTGGTGCCGGCGCAACCCGCAGCAGTAGCGCGCGGTTTGGCGGAATTAATTGGGAATCGAGGGTTACGTGCGGAAATGGGGGCCGCAGCGCGGGCGCGAGCCATGGCGGTAGCCAATCCGGAGACGTGCATGCAAGCGTTGGAGCGCGCGCTGGCGGGCGTGGCGCGATGAGCGCCGGCATGGTGGCGGCGCAATCGCAGGGAACCAGCGCGCCGCATATCGTTGCCTGGGCGACGCGGGCGATTCGGGAGGCGGGCAGTGGACGGAGCACGATTGTGGATGTGGGATGCGGCCAAGGCGACTTGCTGGCGGCACTGCGGTATGACTTTGAGCGTTGCGTCGGGCTGGACCTGGTGGCCTACGGAAAGATGAAGGAGCGGAGCTGGATAGAATTTATAGCATCGGACTTGAACGCGCAGCGCCTGGATTTGGAGAGCGACTGTGGCGATGTAGTGGCGGCGATCGAAACAATCGAACATTTGGAAAATCCGCGCGGGTTTGTGCGCGAGTTGGCACGCGTGGCTCGCCCAGGAGGGCTGGTAATCGTGACCACTCCCAACAAGCTTAGTTGGTTAAGCAAGTTGGCGCTGGTAATGAAGAATGAATTCAGCGCCTTCCAGGAACGCCCGGGGCTGTATCCGACCCACATTACCGCGCTTTTGGAGTCGGATTTACGGCATATCGGAAGCGAATGCGGGCTCACCGAGATCGCGATAGAGTATTCGTGTCGCGGGCGGTGGCCGGGATCAGGCCGATGCTATCCGGCATGGATGAGCCGCCGTTGGCTCCGGGGCGCGAGTGACAACATAATGATGCGGGCGAGGAAGCGACGTTCATGAGCACACCGGCAGGGGCGACCGATTCGGCATGGGCGACGGCCGGGTTGTCTTCGTGGCAACGACCGGGACTTAGCATTCCCGAAAAATTCATTCTCGCGGAATTCAGCTTTCAATTGGCACTCCTGGTGCCGCAACTCAACGTGGGTGCCTTGCGCGTGCTATGGCGCACAGGCGCTTTTGCCGCCAGCCTGGGGCTATTGGTGCTATTGCGGGGCAAGACCCGTCCCAATGCAACCACGATTGCGGCCCTGTGGGTGATGGCACTGACCGCGTTGGAGATCTTCCATCCGACTTCGAATACATTTTTGTCGGCCAGCGCTGAAGCTGTAATGTATATCGCCATCCTGGCACCTCTGTTTTGGATGACGCGGCTGCGGCTGGATGTGCGGATCTTTCGGCGAGTGGTTTTTATGTTTTGGGGATATTTCACCCTCAGCTCGATGGTGGGGATTTTGCAGGTGTATTTTCCGGGACGATTCCAGCCCCAATTGTCTCCGGTGGTTGCCTCTCTGGGCGAGGCAATCGAGGGGCTAAAGATTGTGCTGGCCAACGGCAGAAAGATTTTTCGTCCGATGGGATTGACCGACATGCCGGGCGGCGCGGCGAACGCGGGAATGTGGGCGGTGCTGTTCGGGCTGGGTTTTTTGCTGGCGGCTACACCGGGACGCAACCGGAGATGGAAGCAAGCCGCCTACGTGAGCAGCATGATGGCCGGAATGATGTGTATCTATCTTTCGCAAGTGCGGGTGCTGCTTGTGATCACAATGGTCTGGTTTGTGGCGCTCATGGCGATTTTATTCTGGCGCCAGCGCTGGCGGCAGCTGGGAAAGATGACGCTGCTGGTCTTGCTGGTGGTGGGCGGCGGGTTGTATGCCTCGCTGCGGGTGGGGGGAGCGAATTTTAGCCAACGGCTGGCGACCTTGGGCGGCAGTTCAAAGACCACGTCGGTGTATACCAGGTCGCGCGGATATTTTCTGTACCAAACACTTTATGAGTTGATTCCCGACTATCCCTTGGGCGCGGGTATGGGGCGCTGGGGCATGATGAATACATATTTCGGCGATAACACCGATCCGAGCCGGAAATTGGTTTACGTCGAGATCCAGTGGCAGGGCTGGGTGTTGGACGGTGGCGTGCCGCTGGTCATCGCCTATTTGGCCCTGCTCTGGCTGGCGATGGTTTCATTGTGGCGCATTGCGCGCAAGCGGGGACCACTCTGGCTTTGGGCGGCGCTGTGCCTGGCGTACGACGTGGGGACGATCGCGTCCTGCTTCGACTTCACGCCGTTTACCGGGGAAATTGGACTGGAATTCTGGTTCATCAACGCACTGGTGCTGAGCGCCGCTTACTGCATTGAACGGCAGGCAACCGCCATGCCGCAGGTGGGCTGGCGTTAATGGCGATATACCTGTTGGTGGCTGCCGACTTCACGACGAGGGGCGGGATGGATCGCGCCAACTACTGGATGGCGGACTATCTTGCGCGGCGGGGGCATGAGGTTCACTTGGTGGGCCATGGCGCGGCGGACACGCTGCGACAGTATGCCGGGGTGCACTGGCACCCGGTACGCCGCCCGGGCGGGCACGATGCGCTCGGATGGATGGCGTTGAACCGAATCGGGAAGCGGTGGGCGCGACGTTTGTCGGCGCGCGGCGGGCGGGTGATCGTCAATGGCGGGAACTGTTGCTGGGCGGACGTAAATTGGGTGCATTACGTGCACGCCGCCTATGCATCGCCAATCGCCGGAAGCAGCGCGCGGCGGCTGTGGCAGCACTGGAAGCAGGCGAAGGCGCAGCGCGACGAAGCCCGGGCACTGGCGCGGGCGCGCCTGGTGGTGGCGAATTCAGAGGCGACACGGGCGCTACTGCACAGCCGTCTGGGCATTCCCGAAACGCGACTGCACCGGGTCTACTACGGATGCGAAGCGGAATTTCGACCGGCGAGCGCACAGGAGCGCGCCAGCGCCCGGCAAGAGCTGGGCTGGAACGAACACCGGGCAAAATTGCTGTTTGTTGGTGCTCTGGGAGACCGGCGCAAGGGATTTGACACACTGTTTGGTGCCTGGCAGCGACTTCGGCAGGGGGTCGGCTGGGAGGTGGATCTCGTGGTGGTGGGGCGAGGCAGCGAATTGGCGAGTTGGCAAAGGCGCGCGCGGGCCGCGGGCATGGGGAACAGCTGTGAATTCCTGGGGTACCGCGAGGATATACCGCGGTTGCTGGCCGCCTCCGACGGGTTAGTGGCTCCGACACGCTATGAGGCCTATGGGTTAGGGGTGCAGGAAGCACTCGCGTGCGGCCGTCCCGCAATTGTCAGCGCCGGCGCCGGTGTGAGCGAGCGCGTGCCGGCGTCACTGCGGGCGCTGCTATTGAACGACCCCGAATCAGTAGACGAGTTGGTTGAGCGGCTCGAGTGGTGGCAGCGACACCAGGTGGAAATCAAAGCCGCTTTGCAAGTTGCGAGCGAGGCCATTCGGAGCCGCAGCTGGGACACAATGGCGGAGGAAATCGCCGCGCTCATGGATGAGGCGAGGCAGTGAGGGTGGATACGACGACGGGAACCAGTGCCGCACACGCCCGTGCTCACCGCGCACTCGCAACCTGGGCCAGCGGACTGGGGGCAAGCGCGGTCATGGCGGTCGCTGGTTTTTTGGCGACACCTTGGCTGGTGCACTGGTTGGGAGATGCACGCTGGGGCGCCTGGACTGTCATTGGCGAGTGGCTGGGTTATCTGGGGTTAACGCAACTGGCGCTGTGGCCGGGAGCGCTAACGATTTTCCTGTTGCGGGCGCGCTTGCAAGGCACACCTACGGCACTGACCGCGATGGCGAAGCGCGGCGTGCGGCTTTACCTTTTCGCCGCGCTCGGGTTGGCGCCGGTGGCGATTGCGCTGAGCTGGTGGGCACCACTCTGGCTGCACCTTCCGACGCCGCTTGTGACGCCGCTGCGCTGGGCCACAGCCAT
>JANWLQ010000068.1 GCA_025450725.1 Terriglobales bacterium | reverse complement strand
GTGAACGCGCCCGCAGCGCCGCCTGGCTCTGGTCGCTGAAACGAATCGGCACACGCAAATCAATTCGAATCTTGCGCAGCGCGTTGCCCAGATCCTCGTACGTGAAATCGGCGTCACAGCCGGCGTCGATCACCATGATGCGCCGGCAGCGGCGGCGCACCATCTCGTACAATCCCAGGTTTTCAAAATGTCCCCCGTCGGAAAGATAAACATAATCGCTGCGGTCGCTGGTTTGCGCCAGCGCCTCGCGCAGCAGCGCCCGCGTGGCCGAACGCGGACCGGCGTGCGTCCACGTCTTGTCGCCTGCGGCGCCAGGATTGCCCAGCCACGCTCCCAGCCGCACGTTGAACAGGGTCATGATAAAGCCGACCAGCGGCGAGGAGTGATAGCCCATGTTCGGACTGGCCGCCGCGCCCGAAATCGCCACCGCCGTTCCCAGCGTCATACCGCCGTCGCCGCCGTACTCCGTCGCCGGGCGATAACCGACCTCTGCGCTGCCGCAGTGCAGCGCCGTCGCCGTGAAAGCCTCCGCCTTGCGTTGCTGCCACGCCAACCGCTCCTCCGCCACCAGGTTCAGGGTCATGTTAACCACATGCAGCGGTCGCATCGTGGGGTCAAGCGAGCCAAGGGCGCAATCGTCGTTGGTGGAAAAGCCGGTGAACAGGTTGGCATTGCGCTTCGGATTCGATGCGCCCAGGTACGCTCGTATCAGGCGGTCGCGATACATCCCCTGCAGCGAAAACTTGTTGATGTTGATGAAACGCGCCATAAACCAGGCCAGCGCCCAAAACACAAGGCAAAAGCCCACCACCCCGGTCCAGCGCGTGCGCGTTACTACGCCCCCGCCGTCGTACCAAACCGCCGCCGCGGTACCCGTTGCCACCAACAGCCAATTCGTCAGGATTACCAGCCCCAAGCCCAACAAAATCAGAAACACCGTCGGCGCCAACTTCAACAGCCAATCGCGCGTTACGGCGGAGCCCGTCTTCTGTGCCGGCTTGTCCGCCGCGCGCGCCGTCGCCGGCGCCCGGAAGCCTAGCTGTGAACTCGCCCATGCGCTCGCCCCCGCCAACAGCGATAGTCCCCATTGTTGCCACGGATGCGGCAAAATCCAGTCCGGCGCCAGCAATACCAGCGCACAGGCCACCACCCAAATCACACCAACCATCATTAAATAGGCGCCGGCGCGCGCCAGCCATTCCCGGTCCTCGGTTCCCAGCGCATGACTCGAGAGACCCACAAACACGGCCCCAGCCAGGCAAAATCCCAAGATCACCAATGGCGGACCCACGGTTACAAACACAGGCCAGTTCTCGCTCGCCACCCGCGCCTGCATCCAATACGCCGCCGCTCCCAGTCCCAGTCCCAGCGGCAGCGCCGCTCCGGCCAGCGCTCGCATAACCTGCCGGTTGTGCCGCTCGCGGCGCAAAACTCGCGGCATGGTAATGCGGTATCCCGCCCACGCCATCCCGCAGGGCAGCAGCGCCCCCGCCATCGCCGCCCACAGCGGCAGCAGTTGCATGGACTCGAAACTGGCGAACAGCACCACCGATAGAACCAGCGGTATGAGAACGTAAATGACGAAGTCGCGCGTCCGGTGGTTGACCCCGCCCACTCCAGGCAAATAGCGCAAGCTGTTCCACATGCCTATGGTCAGCAGACCTACGGCCAGCAGCGGCAGCGCCGCCATAGCCAGGGCCGGTACCTCATAGAGCCGCACCGCGATTGCCAGCACCAGCCGCGGCCCCATCAACGCCAGCAGCAGTAGCGGGATGAACACCAGCCAGTTGAGAAAGACGTTCCGCAGATATGTGAACGCCAGCGTCCATGTGTCAGCCGAGAGTGCTCCTAGCCGCGGCGTCAGGTAGTTGTTGTATTCCCGCAAATGGTCGATTGGATCGGGCGTGCCCGGCGCGGGCGCGGCAGCGTCGGGACGCAGCGCGTCAAGTACCTGCGCCAGCCCGCCGGTGCGCCGCATCCAGGCCGTCAGCCAGCCCCCGATGTAACCGCCGCCCGAGACAGTCGAAAGATAGTCGAAGCCCGTCAGCAGCCCATGCTCGGCCAATCCCTGCAATACGCCCAGCCCAAAGGTCGCCGAGCGTATGCCGCCGCCGGAAAGGCAGAGCGCCGCCAGCGGCGTGTTGTCGCCGGGCGCGCGCAAGGCGCGCCGCTCCGCCGCCAGCACTTCCTCAACACCGACCGGGACCGTCACTTGGGTTTGCGGCATCTGCCCGAAATTGTACGTCATTCCGCCATTTGCTACTGCTAAACTCGGGGGGGCACATCCTAAGGAAAAGCATGCTCGGCGAAACCATCGGGCACTATCGCATCAGCGAACAACTCGGCGCTGGAGGCATGGGCGTGGTCTATAAGGCCCGCGACCTGCGCCTGGAGCGCGACGTCGCCATCAAGGTCGTCCGCCCGGACGCCGCCAGCCCCGTGCTGCAGGCCGCCTTCCTGCGTGAGGCCCGCCTCGCCGGCGCTCTCCGCCACCCCGGCGTCGTCATGGTTTACGACATCCTGACGCACGGGAACTTCGAGTGCATCGTCATGGAGTACGCGCCCGGCACGCCGTTGAACATGGTGATTCCCGAGAGTGGCCTGCCCCTCGAGCGCGCGATCAACCTCGCCCGCGGCATCGGCAACGCGCTCGCCGCCGCGCACGCCGCCGGCATCGTGCATCGCGACCTCAAGCCCGCCAACATCATCGTCGGCGACGGCGACCACATCAAGATTCTCGATTTCGGCCTGGCCAAATTCGCCGGCATCGGACCACGCGACGAGGCCCAGACGCGCACCGGCTTCTCCCTCTTCGGCGACGCCATGGTCGGGACGCTCACCTATATGGCGCCCGAGCAGGCGCGCGGCGAGGCGGTGGACCAGCGCGCCGACGTGTTCTCCCTGGGCGCCATTCTGTATGAAATGGTCGCCGGCCGCCCCCCCTTCCAGGCCGGCAATTTCGCCACCTTACTGGTCGCGATCCAAACCTCGGCGCCTTCGCCGCTGCGCTCCGTGCATCCCAGCTTGCCCGAGTGGTTGGAGGCGGTGACTGAACGCGCCCTGGAGAAGGATCCCGCCGATCGCTTTGCAACCGTCAACAATTTAGTCGCCGCGCTGGGCCAGCAATCCACGCCGGTGCAGCCGACGGTCGTCGTGCCGCCGACGCCGCCGACTGTGGGCTCCGAGGCCGCTTCCATCGCCGTGCTCGCGTTCCGCAGCCTGTCGCCCTCGGAAGATGACCAGTACCTCGCCGCCGGACTGGCCGCGGAAATTCAGGGTGCGCTGACCGGAGTGCCCGGCCTGCGCCTGGCGCCGTTGGTCGCAAGCCTGCGTCCCCACGCTCCCGATGCCGACCCGCTCGCCACCGCCAGCGCGCTCGCCACCCGTTACGTGGTCAGCGGCACGCTGCGGCGCGCCGGTGAGCGCATCCGCGTCAGCGTCGAATTCGCCGACACCCAGAGCCAGCACGCCCTCTGGACCCACAACTACGACCGCCGCCTGACCGACATCTTCGCCGTTCAGGAAGACATCTCGAAAGCCGTGGTCGCCGCGCTCGGCGGCGAAATCATTCGCGCCACCAGCGAGTTCGCCCACCGCACCCCCACCGGCAGCCTCGATGCGTTTGGACTGGTCCGCAAGGCGTACCACCTTTGGAACTACGAGTTCAGCCTGGCCGGTGTGGCGCAAGCACTGGAACTGCTGCGCCGCGCCATCGAACTCGACCAGCATTACGCCGCCGCCCGCGGCTACCTCGGGGTCTATCTGATTACCATTATTAACAACTGCATGTCGCAGGATCCCGACACCGACCGGCGCGAGGCGCTGGCCTCGGCCGAGCTCGCCTGCAAGATCGCTCCCGAAGATCCCGGCGTGCTCGAGTGCGCGGCGCTGGTATGGCTGCACACCAGCCAGTACGAAAAAGCGGTGCATTGCCTGAAGCGCGCGGTGCGCATCGCCCCCTTCGACCTTGTCGCCTGGGGCTATCTCGCCTTTGCCCACGCCTGCGCCGGCGCTGAGCGCGAGCGCGCCGAAGCCCGCACCATTCTCCACCGCCTGATCGGCGACGCGCCCGACCATCCCTCGGCCGCGTTCTGGCACGAGTTTCTCGCCGTTGCTTGCCTCCGCCTCGGCGCTGAGTATCTTGAGGAGGCCGCGCTCAACGGCCAGCGCGCGGTCGAGATGCAGCCCGGCTTCGTTTTTAACCAAATCTTTGCGGCGGAAGCCCTCGCCCGCCTCGGGCGCGCGGGCGAGGCCCGCGCCCTGCTGGCGACCGTGCCTACCTACAATCCGTATATGACGTTGGCCTCCGCCGAGGCGGTGGCGCTCGCCACCTGCCGCTCGCTGCCCGCGGTGGAGCAGCTTTGCGGTACAATCCGCTCACTCGGTCTTTTCCCGAAGTGAGTCGAACTATGTCGCTGCGTCAGTCAGAATTTGTCGAAGTTGCGCGCGGATTACAGTATCCCGAGGGCCCGGTCGCGCTCGCCGACGGCAGCCTGGCTGTGGTTGAGGTCCAGGCCGGGCGGCTTACCCGCTTGCGCCCCGGCACGGACCCCACGCGGCCCTGGGATGTGGTCTCGCAATTGGACCTGCGCCAGCCTGGGTTCGGCAATGGCCCCAATGGCGCCGCGCTCGGCCCCGACGGCGCGCTCTACATCTGCAACAACGGCGGCATGCAGTTTGTCTCCGTGCCCATGACCTACGCCGATGCCAATTGGACGCTCAACGTCCCCAGCCTTGCCGCCGCCGATTACACCTCGGGATTTCTGGAAAAGGTTGATCTTACAACCGGCGCCGTCAGCCTCCTGTGCTCGGGCATGCGCAGCCCCGACGATCTCGTCTTCGACGCCGCCGGCGGACTCTGGTTCACCGATTGGGGTAAGCTCCAGGCCAATGCCCAGGGCATCGTCCGCGACATCACCGGGGTGTACTACCTCGCGCCCGGCGCGCCGCAGGCGAAGCTGGTCATCCCCGAGCGCTCGGCGCCCAACGGAATACTGCTCTCACCCGCCGGCGACCGGCTCTATGTCGCCGAAACCTACAATCGCTGGATTGTTTACTGGGATCTCCAGGGTCCGGGCGCCATCAAGCCCAATCCAACCAACTTTGATGGATGCCACCTGCTCACCGCCGCCATCCCCGGCTGCGGCGGACTCGATTCCATGGCCATGGACGAGCGCGGCAACTTGTACGCCATTACCATCATGCCCGAGGGACAGAATCCGCTCTCCCGCGGCGGCATCACCGTCGTGTCACCGCGCGGCGAAGTGATCGAGTTCATCGCCGTGGATACCGGCGTGCCCGACCCGCTGCCCTCGAATCTTTGCTTCGGCGGCCCCGACCGCCGCACCGCCTTCATCACCCTGGGCGGCACCGGCAGAGTCGTGAGTTGCCGCATGGAGATCCCCGGCCTGCCGCCGGCGTTCGCGAAGCATTGCCAATGAAGCGGATCACCCAATGGGCGCTGCGGATTCTGTACGGCGCCGGCGCGCTCGTGCTGCTGGCGCTCGTGGCCTACTGCGCCGTGTTCATGTACATCGAGCGCCAAGGCGCGTCCGCGCCCGCCATTGACCAGACGCGCTATCTCGACCAGGGCTGGGGAACCGCTCCCAACGCGCCCGATCGCGAAGCTTACAGCTTCACCCCCCAAGGCGTGGCGCTGCGCAATATCCCTTACGATTGGCTGCTGCATCTCGAGCGCCCGTGGAGCACCGATCGCTTTGCCGCCGCCAAGTACATGCGGGCCTACGGCTTCATTGCCGTGCCCGACAACGACCGCATAGCCGTGGGCCTGACCTGGCACTGGGATGCCGCGACCGGCCAACGCATGACCGACATGACGTGTGCCCTGTGCCACACCGGCGAGCTCGACATTATGCACAACGGCGCGCGCACCGCCGGGCGCATTGACGGTGGTCCGGCTATGCACGATCTGACATCTACGCGGCTGGGGCGCTTTCCAACCGATTTGCTGGCTTCGCTCACCGCAACCTACTTTGATCCATTCAAGTTTCGCCGCTTCAGCGCCGCCGTCCTCGGCTCCGGCAACAACTCGGTCGCGCGCGGCCAGTTGCATCATCAGCTCTGGCAAGTGGTCACGGCGCTGTTTTCCCAGGCCGGCATTGACCAATCCAAGCACCTCTATCCGGTCGAGGAGGGCTTCGGCCGCACCGACGCGCTCGGCCGCATCGCCAACACCGTCTTCGCCACCCATCTCGACCCGCGCAACTACCACGTCGCCAACGCCCCGGTGAGTTATCCGCCGCTGTGGGATATCTGGAAGTTCGACTGGGTGCAGTACACCTCAAGCGTGCGCCAGCCCATGGCGCGCAACATCGGCGAGTCGCTCGGCACCGGCGCGACAATTGATTTGCTCGACGCCTACGGTCGCCCGGTGCCCGCCTCCGAGCGTTACCTGGTCTCGACCATTGTGCCCAACCTGCGCGTGATCGAAACCACGTTGCGCAAGCTGCGTCCGCCCTGCTGGCCCGAGGATCTCTTCGGTCCCATCGACGTTCCCCTGGCGCAGGAGGGCGCGGTGATTTTCCACGCCGTTTGCGAAACCTGCCACGGCCCACACCTTGCCTCACCCCTGCAAAAGGCGTTCGACGCGCCCGGCAAATCCGCCGCCGATCCGGATTGGATCATGCACACCCTCGCCGCCGACGACATCGGCACCGACCCGCAAGCCGCGCTCACTTGCATGCGTCACCGTTTTGACCTCACGCGCAGCGGGCTCACCGCCGACGCGATCCGCGCCCAGCTCGCTCAAACTTGGTCGCCTAACTACGACCGCCAGCTCGCTTTTGACGCGGCCACGCTGCGAGCCTCGTTGCCCGCATCGCCGGAGTATCGCCGCGCCCAGGCCGATCAGGCCAAGCTGCAAACCGAGGGTCGCGAGGCCTACATCGCTCAAAAAATCGGAACGCTCGATTTGACGTCAGTCTCGACCGCCGCCGGTCTGACGGATCTCATCGCCTTCATTCGCCCGCGCGTTTATGCCGATCTCGGACTGACGCCGGCGCAGCAGGCGGAGTGGAACGGCTTTGACCAACTGGACACGCCCCAGGAAGGCATTCATTACAAGGCCCGCCCGCTGGCCGGCGTCTGGGCCACTGCGCCGTACCTGCACAACGGCTCGGTTCCGAATCTATACGAGCTGCTTTCGCCGGTTTACGAACGCGACAAGGTGTTCTATCTCGGGGACCGCGACTTCGATCCGGTTCGCGTTGGCCTGGTAACCAACTCGGGGGGCAAGGGCAGCTTCCGCTATGACACCTCCATCCCCGGCAACTTCAACACCGGCCACGAATTCCGCGCCGGCTACCGCCCGTGGACTCCTGGCAGCCCGCCCGCCCACGGCGTCATCGGCCCCGAATTCACTCCCCACCAGCGCATGGCAATCATCGAGTACTTAAAAGTGCATCGCGACGATCCCAACGATCACTCCTGCTCCGTCTATGTTCCATAAAATTCTCATTCGATCGGCCGCGGTCCTCGGCGCCCTGGTGGTAATACTGGCGATCGCCGCGACCATTTTGTGGCGCCGCGACATGGCGCCCTCGGGCGCCTCCATGGCGGAATACACCACGCCGGACGAGCCGTATTACACAACCCAGATCATCGATTCCGCGATTCAACTCTCACTCAAGTCGCGCGCCGCGCAGATTGCCCAGCCGGCCGATTACAAGGACGACCCTGGCGCCAAGCCGACGACGTATCTACGCGATGTTCATTCCAAGAGCCACGGCTGCGTGTTGGCCAAGTTCAACGTGGGCGCGGTGCAGGATCGTTTTGCCCAGGGCGTCTTCGCCCAGCCGCACAGCTTCGACGCCATCCTGCGCTTTTCCAGCGGCAAGCCCGGCGTCAACTCCGATTCCGGCCGCGACGCGCGCGGGTTGGCTATCAAGCTGCTCGACGTTTCCGGCCCCAAACTCCTGAGCGGCGAGACCAACGACACCGCCCAGGATTTCATCCTGATGAACAACCCGACGTTTTTCATCCGCACCCTGCCCGAGTATCAAGCCTTCAGCCAGGCCCTGGGCGGCGCCGGCATCATGAGCTACTTTATGCCCAGCCTCTGGCATCCGTCGGCCTGGCATGTCCGCGAACTCTATCTCGCCGCGCAAACGGAAAAGCCGCGGCCGGCAAGCCTAGCCACAATTCGCTACTGGAGCGCTTCCGCCTACGCGCTCGGACCCAACCAGTTCGTCAAGTACTCGGTCAAGCCCTGTCCGCTGAATAAACCTCTGCCGCCCGCCAACAAGCGCGACCCCGACTACCTCCGCCTGGAGTTGGCGAATCAGGCCGCCAAGGGCGGCGACTGCTTCGACTTCATGGTGCAGCCGCAAGTCATGGGCAAGAACATGCCCCTCGAAGATACGACCGTGAACTGGAGCGAGCGCGACTCGCCCTTTTCCAGCGTGGCGCGCATCGAAATACCTGCGCAACAGAACAACACCGCCGCCATGAACGAGCGCTGCGAGAACCTGGAGTTCAATCCCTGGCACTCGCTCGCCGCCCACCGCCCCGTTGGCGCCATGAACCGCGTCCGCGAAGCGCTTTACCAAGCCATGGCCGACTTCCGGCGCAGCAAAAACGGCGTCGCCTACCAATAGCTATGGGTTGCTCTTACCTACTGGTTACTCTCCCTCAGGCTGGGCAGCGGGTCTACCCGGCTCGCCTGCCGTGCCGGCAGATACGCCGCGGCCAACCCAACCGTTGCCAGCAGCAGCGCGGCCGCCGCTAGACTAGCCGGATCATCCGGCGATAAATCGTAAAGCAGGGAAGCGATGGCCCGGCTTTCCGCCAAACTAATCACGGCGCCGATCGCCACCCCGAGCCCGACCAGCTTCATTGCCTCGCCCAGCACCATGGCCCGCACCGTTGCGGCGCGCGCCCCTAGAGCCATGCGAATCCCAATCTCGCCCCGGCGCCGGGCTACGGCGTAGGAAAGCATGGCGTACAACCCCATCGCCGCTAGTCCCAATGCCAGCACGCCAAAGAATCCGGTCAGTTTGACCAGTAGCAGGTCGGGCGCCAGCGTCGTTTCGATCGCCGCCTC
>JANWLQ010000067.1 GCA_025450725.1 Terriglobales bacterium | reverse complement strand
GGCTACGGCGGCGAAGGCGGCGGCGGCGTGTACCACTCCATTTACGACGATTTTTACTGGTACACCCATTTCTCCGACACCACCTTCGTCTATGGACGAGCGCTCGCCCAAACCATGGGCAGCGCCATTATGCGTCTGGCTTCAGCCGACGTGCTGCCCTTGCAATTCACCGGCTTCGCCGATAATCTCAGCCAGTATCAGGACGAGATCGAAGCCGAATACCACGCCCAGTCCGGCGCACCCAGCTTCGACTTCAAGCCGCTCGAACAATCCATCTCCGCCCTGAAAGCCGCCGCCGCCGATTACGACCAAGCCATGGCGCAGGCCGCGGCTAGCGGCAGCCTTTACCAGCAGAGTGCGCCCAAGCTCGACAGCTTGAATGACCTGCTCTACCAGAGCGAGCGCAAACTGCTGGCCGCCCAGGGATTGCCCCGCCGCCCCTGGTACCAGCACCAGGTCTATGCCCCGGGCTTTTACACAGGGTACGGGGTCAAGACCCTCCCCGGCCTGCGCGAGGCGATCGAACAGAAAGACTACGCCGAGGCGGCGCGCGAGGAGACGATCATTGATCAGTCACTCGACGCATTTACCGCCCAGATCAAGGCGGCCCGGTCCAAGTTGTGATATAAACGCATCATGCGGTACCTTCGCCTCCCCCGGACAAGCTTGCTTGTCTTTGCCGCCTTCGCCGCCCTTGTACTGGCCGCGCCCGGCGCGCAAGCGCAAGTAGGCGAGCAGAATGCTTTTTTCGCAGGCCCCGGTACCCACGGAGCCCTCCTGAATGGCGCACCCCTATTGCCCGGCACCGCGGTCATGGCGGGCGAAACCGTCACCACATCGCCCGGCGGCGTCGCCGTTCTCGCGCCCACCCATGGCAGCGGCGGCGTACTCGAGTTGACCGCCAACGCGGTCGCGACAGTTCGTCCCGGTATGCTGACCGGTGGCATGGGCACCGATCAACTGAACGTCGCTCATGGTGACATCATGGCCACCGGCAACGTAAGCGTGAACACGCCCCAGGGGCAAACCTTTCACTCCGTCAATTCCAACACCAGCTACATGTTGAACGTGAACCCGCAGAAATCGTCCATGGGCGTGCTGCAGGGAAGCGTGGCTACGTTCAACGCCAACCAGCCCTCGGCGGCGACAACCGTCCCCGCGGGCAATGCGGTGCAGGTGGATACCAGCGCGAACGGCCAGGCGCAGCTCAGCAACATCAGATTGAATCAGGTCACGAAACCTGCCGTCAGTGCTGCTATGCCTCAGACCATTACCGCTAGTCAGAGCAACGAATAGTTTACTGGCCAAACAATGCGTGCCCGCTCGCGGGATAGCGAAAGTTGGCAACCGCCGAGGTAATCCCGACCCCGATGTAGGTTCCCGCCACCACGCGCTCAAGACGGTGGTGCCCGGAGCGATGGAACAAATATACTAATCCGATGCCCGCCGCCGCCGCTGCGACTTCGGTGGCGGCGAAGCCGGCGCGATTGTCCACCACGCCATTGGTAAGCAGCCATTCGTCCTTGCCCCGATCGCGAAAATACCGGGTGCTCGCGTAATCGAGCGCGTGCGCGGCCACCATGCCGGCCAGCAGCGGCGTGTTGCAGCCATCCCATAAGAACCGGTGCGTCGGCGGCGCGTCGGTCGGCAAAAGGGCCGATGTGATCGCCGCCGACAGCACTCCGCCGATTGCGCCGTACACCAGCCCGGAGCGAAGTACATGGGCTCCGCGGTCGCTCGGCGCGACGCTGGCAAACGAAATGGCGCGCGTGCCGGCCAGCACCCCCGCGGTCGCTCCCGCAATGCCTGCCCATATGATTTTCTTGGCGGCCCCGTCAGCCTTCGTCGCCGTCGGCGTCGCCAGCGCCGGCGCCGGCGCCTGCCCTTGCCCGGCCAGCATCACCGATAGAAGCAAAAATGGGGTGAGAACTCTCATGAGTAACCAATCGTAACCTCGACCCACTGATTCGGCGGCACGGACTGTGGCAGCGGAATCTGAAGAAAATTGCCGGTCAGTGCCGGCGTTGCGCCGGATCGTCGCGCCACCAGGGTCAGCGCCGCCATTGTCCGCCCCGCTTGCCGGGCGAGAAACGCGGCCCGGCTCGCCGCAACCGCCCGCCGCATGGCGCGCGCCCTGTCCCGCGCCACGCCGGACGGAATTGGGCGGGTCAGCGCCGCCGCTTCGGTCCCGGCTCGGCTCGAGAAGCGGAAGATGTGCGCGTAACTCAACGGCAGTACGCGCGCCAGCGCCAGGCTTTCTTCGAATTCCGCATCACTTTCCCCAGGAAACCCCACCATAACGTCGGCGCCGATACCCGCATCCGGCATGGCCTCGCGCAGCCGCTGCAGTTTGTCCGCGTATTGCGCGGCCGTGTAGGGACGGCGCATGCGCCGTAGCGTCGCGTCAGAGCCGCTCTGCAGCGGCAAATGCGCGTGGCGCGCCAGGCGCGGCTCGCCCGCCATCATTGTCGTCAACTCTTCGTTCCAATCCGCCGGCTCAACCGAACTCAGCCGCAGCCGTCGCACCGTGGTCCGCGCCAGAATCGAGGCAATCAGGTCGGTGAGCCGGTAACGGTGACCGAGATCCCGCCCCCACTGCCCGAGATTCGTGCCGCTGATCACCACCTCCTGCGCCCCTCCTTCCACCAGGGTTTGGATTTCCTCCAGCACTCGGCCCAGCGGCAGCGACCGCGAGGCGCCCCGCACAAACGGCACAATGCAGTACGCGCAGCGGCGATGGCAGCCATCCTGCACCCGCACCGTCGGACGCGTCGCCACTCGCGCCGCCGGCATCGGTGCGAGCGTCGCCGGCCGCGCGGCAGCGTCGCCGACAATCGCATCCGCCGCAAGGATCGGCAGCACGCTCGCGACCCCCGCGAGCGCCGCCACTTCCTTGGGCGCCCGCCGCGCGTAGCAGCCCGCCACGATAATGCGGGCCTGCGGATGCTCCCGCCGGAGGCGCCGTACAACCAGCCGCGCCTCGGCATCCGCTTCGGCGGTCACCGTGCAGGTGTTGAGCACCACCGTCTCCGCCGCGCCCACGTCTCCCGTGGCCTGCCATCCGCGCCCGATGAGATCCCGCGCCAGCGCCGCTCCGTCCGCCTGGTTGGCGCGGCAGCCAAAATTAACGATGTGAAACGCGGGCATGGTCAATTTATTTTAGCCCCCGCCTTGACAACCGGCCCGTAATGAATAATTATGCTAATGATGAATAATTATTCGCAGCGGCGTTCCGCGGTCGGTGTCGTCGGCGCCACCGGCTATGCCGGGCGCGAACTGCTGCGCCGCCTGGCCGCCCATCCCGGCGTCGAGCTCGTTGCCGCCATGTCGGGAGCGCGCACGGCCGAGCCCATGGACGTCGCCGAATTAGCCCCCGCCTACCGCGGCCAATTGCGTACCCAGCCGCCGGATGTGGCCGCCATGCTGGCCGCCGGAGCCGAGGTGGTATTTCTCGCCACGCCGGCCGAAGTCTCGACCACTTGGGTGGAAGCCCTGCCCCGCCAGCGCATAATCGACCTCAGCGGCGCCTACCGCTTTACGAATGCCGCCGTCTACGGCTGGACCGAAAAAAATCGGGGTGCCATCATCCCGGCCCGCCTCGTGGCCAACCCCGGCTGTTATGCAACCGCCGCCAATATTGCGCTTTGGCCGCTCATCCGAGCCGGCGTAATCGCCGCCGAGAATGTGATCTGCGACGCCAAATCCGGCGCCAGCGGCGCCGGACGCGGACTGCGCGACGACCTCCATTTTGTCGAACTGGCGTCGAACTGCAAGGCGTACGGCGTCTATACGCACCGCCACGCGCCCGAGATCGCGAGCCAAACCGGCGCCGATCTCCCGACCTTCGCTTTTTCGGCCCACCTGCTGCCCACCGAGCGCGGCATTCTCGCCACCCTCTACGTGAACCTGAAGAAACCCGATCTCGCCGCGGCGTATGAACGCGCCTACGCCGGTCACCCCTTCGTCCGCCTACGCGGCGCGCGGCTGCCCGAGTTAAACGACGTGGTCGGAACCAATTTCTGCGATCTGGGCTGGGTCGTCCGCGCCGACGAACGCCAGGCGATTGTCGTGAGCTGCCTCGACAATTTGGTCAAGGGCGCCGCCGGGCAGGCGGTGCAGAATTTCAACTTGATGACCGGCTGGCCCGAAGAGACGGCGCTCCTGTGAAGCTCGTCGTCAAGCTCGGCGGCAGCATCCTAGAACCCGCGCCGGCGCCGGCGACCATGGCCGCTCTCGCCCGCGCCGTGGCGGCCGGCCATCAGATCGTGATCGTGCACGGCGGCGGCAAGGCGCTCAGCGCGCTGCTGCGCCGCCTGGGCATCGAAACCGAATTTGTCCGCGGACTTCGTGTTACCGATCCCGAGACGCTGCGCGCAGCGGTCATGGCGTTCGCCGGCGAAGTGAACACGGGTCTGGTGGGCGCGCTCAACCGCGCCGGCGTTCGCGCGGTCGGGTTAACCGGTCTCGACGGCGCCTGCGTGCGCGCCGTCGCCGGTCGCGCCGAGTTGGGCGCGGTCGGAACCGTTGCCGCGTGCGCGCCCGCCCTTTGGCTGAGTCTTCTCGCCGCCGGCTTCACGCCCACGCTCGCCTCGCTTGCCTCGGATGGCGACACTGGAGCGCTCAACGTCAATGCCGACCAATTCGCGGCCGCCTGCGCGGCGGCTCTCGCCGCCGACGCGCTCGTCTTCGCCACCGATGTGCCGGGGATCCTCGGCGCGAGCGGGGTTTTGCCCCGCGTGACGCTCGCCGATTTGAGTGCCATGACCGCCACCGGCGCTCTGCATGGTGGCATGCTGCCCAAAGCCGACGCGTGCCACATGGCTCTCGCCGGCGGCGTCGCCCGGGTGATCGTAATGGGCGAGGCAGGCCTCGAACGATTGGACACATTGGGCGATCATGAAGCGATCGCCGGAACTGAGGTGCTACCATGACCACGGAAAATAAACCCACCCTGGCGCAAATGATTGTCCAGGCCGAAATTGGCGACGATGCCTGGCCCCGCGGCTTTCGCTTCGCCGCCGGCCACTGTGGCATCAAGCGCAAAGCGCCCGACCTGGCGCTCATCACCTCGACCACGCCGGTGAGCGCCGCCGCCGTGTTCACCACCAACAAACTGCAGGCCCCGCCGGTGCGGCTCTCGCGTGCCCACCTCCTCCGCTCCGGCGGCAAGGTGCGCGCCCTAATTGTTAACTCCGGCAACGCCAATTGCGCCACTGGCCCGGTGGGCGCGCGCGCCACGCTCGCCACCGCCCGCGCCGTCGCCCGCCAACTCGGTTGCCCGCTCGAACAGGTCATGGTCTGCTCGACCGGTGTCATTGGGCGAACGCTGCCGGTGGAAAAAATTCTCGCCGCCGTGCCCGCCTGGTCCGAACGTGACGACGGCGCGTTGGCGGCGGCGCAAGCCATCCTCACCACCGATACCTGCGCCAAGCTGGCGGCGGTGAAATTCCGCGATGGCGCGCGCGAGTACCGCGTCGCCGGGTTCGCCAAGGGCTCGGGCATGATCCATCCCCGCATGGCGACCATGTTCGGCTTCATGTTCACCGACGCTCCGCTCACTCCGCGCGCGGCCCAGAGCG
>JANWLQ010000066.1 GCA_025450725.1 Terriglobales bacterium | reverse complement strand
CTGGCCGTATTTCGTTTTTTTCGCGCAGAACCTTGTCCACGGGCTGACGGGCACGATTGATCCGACGTGGAGTTTGGCGATCGAGGAGCAGTTTTATTTGGTTTGGGCCCCGATTGCGCGGAGGCTTCCGTTGCTTGGCATGGGCGGAGCGCTGGGGGCAATTCTCTTGATCGAACCCTGGCTGCGGCGGAATCTGCATGGGCTGACCGCGACCCACACGCTGTACCATCTCGACGGACTGGCGGCGGGGGCGCTGGTGGCGATCGCAATTCGCGTGTTCGATTGGACGCGGGCGCGTTGGCGGGGGTTGGCCGGCGGATTGGTCATCGCCGGGCTGGCGGGCTGGTACTTCGCCTGGCGCGGGCATGGATCCTACCTTGATACGTTTTTTGCGATTGGCTTCGCCGGCTGCGTGCTGATGGCGGCGTCCGGGGCGCGGCTGTGCGACATCGCGCCGCTGCGCTATCTGGGGCTCATTAGTTATGGGCTCTATCTGACGCACATGCTGGTCTTCGCGATTCTCGGCGGGATCGTTGCGCGCATTGACCGGCTGCACCCTGGGGTGGGGGGCGATCTGGCCGCCCTCACGCTGCAATGGAGCGTATCCATCGCGGTGGCAAGCGCATTGTGGTTTGGATTCGAAACGCCGATCCTGAGGTTGAAACGCTTTTTCGTTCAGCCGCCGCCGCCGCGGGCGGTGTCCACGGCGGTGGCGCGGCAGGCGGCCTCGTAGGCGGCGACGGTTTCAGAAGCGGCGTGTTCCCAGGTATAGGCGTGGACGAAGGCGTGTCCGCTCTCACCCAGGCTCTGGCGCAGCGCGGGGTCATGCCACAGACGGGCCATGGCGTCGGCGAGCGCGGGTGTGTCACGCGGGGGGACCAATAAAGCGTTGACGCCGTCGCTGAGGCGGTCGGCCGCGCCCACCGAGCGGCTGGCAATGACCGGCATGCGCTGGCTCATGGCTTCGAACACCACCATGCCGAAGCCCTCGGCGGTTGACGGGCACACGAGAAATTGACAGTTGCGATAGAACTCGAAAACGTCGTCCTCATCGGTGAGACGTTCAACCACAGTTAACCAGGGCTGGGATTCGGGAGCGAAGCTGGAACGCACGTAACGCTCGATCTCAGCCTGCGGATAATCAGTGCCACCGCCAAGCAATGTAAGCGGGATGGCCATACCGCGCGCGAGCAGCAGGCGGTGGGCTTGGGCGAGGTAGGCAGTGCCTTTGCCGAGATGCCAGTTTCCGGAGAAAAGCGCGCGCGCCTGGCGCGGGGCCGCGGGAAGCGGAGCGGAAGCCCAGCGCGCCGCATCAACGCCATGGGCAATGAGCGAGATTTGTTGGGCGGATTTCCACCGGCGGTCGAGGACGAGCGCCCGGCTGCGTTGGTTGAGCAGAATGGCGCGGTCGGCGAGCCGGAACGACGCCGCCAGTTGAGTGAGCTTCACCGCCGGGTACCAGATGCGTCTCCACCAGGGCTTTGACAATAATCCCGCGCGATGATCGGCGACCAGTTCGCGGTAGTAAATGTGCTCAAGACCGTGGGTCCGCGCAACCATGGCGGCCCCGCGGAACGCTCCCAGCCGGTGGGCAAGGAAGACAAGCCATCCCTCGCTGCTGGCGATGTCAATGACGTCGTAGGGTCCGCGTTCGCGCCAGCGGCGGCGGACGGTTGCGAGCGCGTACCAGGGGGCGACAAGGTAGCGCAGGCGTTCGTTGCGGGGATGGTAGATGAGGTCGCCGTTGAAGACGAGATCGATCTGGTGGCCGGCGCGTTCGAGGGCTTGCGCCAGCTTGCGTGGGGCCTTGGCCGCGCCGACGCGCGGGTCATCCCAATCATCGCTGGCAATCAATATACGCAAGGCGACGCTCGCCTTGGAGTTTAACAGGGGAGAGGCCCGCCTCTGCGAGGCCATCAAGGCTGTTAATGCTTGGCCAGGGCGGGCCACTGGGCGCGGAGGGCGGCCAGTTTGGGCAGGTCGTTGATGCGGATGTAAGGACTGTCGGGGTTATGGACGGCGTAATCCTGGTGGTAGTCTTCGGCGCGGTAGAAGCCACGCAGCGGGTTGAGCTGGGTGACGATCGGGCGGTGGAAGATTTTGGCGTCCTCAAGCTGGGCGATGTAGGCCTTGGCGATACGTTCCTGGTCGGGAGTGGAGAAGAAGATCGCCGAGCGATACTGGGATCCAGTATCGGGACCCTGGCGGTTTAATTCCGTCGGGTCGTGTGCGACGGAGAAGAACACCTGCAGCAGTTCGCCGAGTGTGACCTTGGCCGGATCGTAAACAACCTGCACCGACTCGGCGTGCCCGGTCGTGCCGGTGGAGACGGTTTCATAATCGGCGGTCGAGCCATTGCCGCCGGCGTAGCCGTCGGCGGCGGAGATCACGCCGCGCACGTTTTCAAAGACAAGCTGCACGCCCCAAAAGCATCCGCCGGAGAGCACGATTGATTCCCGTCCGGAATGCGTGGCGCGGGCCTCGTCAACGATGGGTGCGGGCAAGTTGGCGCCGGCGGCGGCGCGCGCGCCGCGATTCATGAAACTTATGAAGCCCAGCCCCATGGCGAGCATGAGGCCGACCACCACGCCGATCCGCAACGTAGACATGGCTATAGGATGCACCTCTTCGTGAAACGTCGCAAAGCTTCTAAGGACGGTCACATCATCTCTCGACGTGAGTGCACATTAGTAATTGTTGATGGCCTCTTTTGTGCTACATTGCCTAGCCTGAGAGGTTGAATATTTAATGTCATCTTATCCATCACCCCTGCGCCTGCTTGGATGCCTCGCGCTGCCCGCCTGCCTGGCTGTGGCCACCACCGGATTGGTGCTGGCGCAAGGCCGCGCGCCGGCGCCGCCGCCGCCCGAGATCAACGTTTCGACCAACCCCTTGCTGAAGCCGTTCAGCTTCCGCTCGATCGGTCCGGCGACCATGATGGGCCGGCTCGACGATATTGTCGGCGCCGACCAGGATCCGATGACGATGTATATCGGCTTCGCGACGGGTGGGGTGTGGAAGTCCACTGACGGCGGCAATCACTGGGTATCGCAGTTTGATGAAAAGCCGAACGAATCCATCGGCTCGATTGCCATCGCGCCCTCGAACAAAGACGTTGTCTATGTCGGCACAGGAGAAGCGAACAATCGCCAGAGCGCTTCGATTGGCGACGGCGTGTGGGGCACGACCGACGGCGGGAAAACGTGGAATCATCTCGGCTTGGAGAACACTCAATCCATCGGCCGTGTGGTGGTGGACCCGACCAATCCCGAGATTGTTTATGTCGCCGCCAATGGCCACCTGTTTGGCCCCAATCCCGATCGCGGTCTGTACAAGTCAACTGACGGCGGAAAGAACTGGAAGAAAGCCAAGTACATTGACGAGAACACCGGATTCGAGGATGTAGCCATTGATCCGGCCAATCCGAAGATTGTTTATGCCACCAGCTACGAGCACCGGCGCACGTGGTGGGGCTACAACGGGGGCGGACCCAACAGCGGCTTGTGGAAGTCCACCGACGCCGGCAATAGTTGGACGCGGCTCGACGGAGCCGGCTGGCCGAAGCCCAAAGATGGCATTTACGGTCGCATTGCGATTTCGATTTTCCGGGCGCGGCCGACCACAATATACGCTCAGGTTGAAGCGGGCGCCAGCGCCGGCACGGGGGCGGGCACGGACGCCGACGGCGGACCGGCGCATCCGGCGGCACGGGGCGGGCGGGGCGGCAATGCCGACGCGGCAGGCGGCGGTCGCGGACGCAATGCGGAACCACCCAACCCCAACGGCAGCGGGGTGTTCCGCTCCGATGACAGCGGCAAGACCTGGACCTTTGAGAGCAATCAGAATCAGCGGCCGGTATACTTCAGCCAGATCCGGGTTGACCCCGCCGACGATCAGAAACTTTTCGTGGGCGGAACGCCGGGGCAGATTTCGACCGACGGCGGCAAGACCTGGCACGGCATGACCGGCTCGCACACCGACTATCACGCCATTTGGATCAACCCGAAAGACCCCCGCTTCGTCGCCATTGGCCACGACGGCGGCCTCGACCTCAGCTACAACGGAGGCGAGAGCTGGGTTTATCAAAACAACATGGCACTGGGGCAGTTCTACCAAGTTTCGGCCGACATGCGGCATCCCTATTACGTTTGCGGCGGCTTGCAGGACAATAACGCCTGGTGCGGCCCGAGCGCGATGCGCAACACGGTGGGCACGGTAAACACCGATTGGTACACGGTCAGCGGCGGGGACGGGTTCTACACTCGGCAAGACCCCACTGATTGGGCCATTGTTTATGGGGAATCGCAGGATGGCTCCATGTCGCGCCACGACCTGCGGAACGGCACCCAGGTGTCCATTCGCCCGCGCGAGTCGGCGCCGGCGAACCCGGCCGGCGACCAAGGTGGGGGTGGCTTCGGCGGACGCGGGGGCGGCGTGGGCAACATCATCAACCAACCGAGCGACATGGCGGCGCTGCGCTTCTATTGGAACGCTCCCTTCGAGATCTCGCCGTTCGATCCGTCGAAGATCTATATGGCCTCGCAATACTTCTTCAAGTCGAACGACCGCGGCGACACGTGGACGGTGACGCCCACAGACCTGAGCAAGAACGTAGGCCGCTGGTCGCCGGAGATGTCCATCATGGGAGTCGCCGGCAACTTGCCGATGGCGGAGAAGCATGACGGCTACTCGTCCAGCTCGCTCGTGACGCAGGTGCGCGAGTCGCCCTCGCGCCCCGGCGAAATCTGGGTGGGCACGGATGATGGCAATTTGCAGGTCTCGCTGGACGACGGTGCCACCTTCACCAATGTGATGGGCAATGTCAACTCGAGCCTGGCCAATGCCCCCAAGGGCTACGTCCAGGTGTCGCGCATCGAGCCCTCGCATTTCGATGCGGCGACCACTTACGTGGCGCTCGACAATCATCGCAACGACGACTACAAGCCTTACCTGATCAAGACCACCGACTACGGCAAGACGTGGACGGACGTAACCGCCAACCTTCCCGCGGAAGGCGAAATTCAGGCGGTACGCGAGGATGACCGCAACCCGAACCTGCTGTTTGTCGGCACCGAATTCGGGCTGTTCATCTCAACCGATGGCGCCAAGTCGTTCGAACCTTTCATGACCAACCTGCCGAACGTGCCGGTGGATGACATCCTCATTCATCCGCGCGAGCGCGATTTGATTATCGGCACCCATGGCCGCTCGATCTGGATCGCGGACGATATCACGCCGCTCGAAGAGATGGGACAGGTCGGAACCAAGGACGTGATGCTGTTCGATCCGCGCCCGGCGGTGGAGTGGAAGAATGACACCGAACAACAGCGGAATATCTTCCAGGGAATGTTCCATGGACAGAATCCGCAGGGCGGTACCGCGATTGACGTCTGGGCCAAGAGCGATATGGGCCCGGCCACGGTGGACTTCCTGCAGGGCGACAAAGTGGTCAGCACGATGGCCATGGACCTCAAGGCGGGAATGAACCGGATGCAGTGGAACATGCGCGGCGCGCCCCCACCGCGCCCCGCGGGCGCCGCGGCCGACAACCAGAACGTTGGTGGCGGCGGCGGCGGACGCGCCGGCGGACGCGGTGGACGCGGCCCGGCGTTGGTTCCGTTCGTTGCAGGCGGCGGCGGTGGCGGTGGCGGCGGACGCGGCGGCCCGGCGCAAGGTCCGCTGCTCGCTCCGGGCGCATACATGGTGCGCCTGACGGTGGGCGGCCAGGTGCTGCATTCGTCGGTTATCGTGCTCGACGATATCTGGATGCGCCCGCAGTAGTCCGGGCTTCAGCGGTAGAAAACAGGGGGCGCCGCGATGGCGGCGCCCCCCGTTTTTTCTGCCCGTTATTTGATAGAGTGGCGGCATGCGTACTTACCTTGTGCTTGCCGCCCTGCTGACCGGATCTCTGGCCGCCGCCCAGCGCGGACCCGCACCCGATCACGCCGCGCTGGTCGCGGCGCGTGAAGCCACCGAGCAGCAGCTCGAAGCAATTGCCATCATTGACCGCAAGGTGATGGTGCCGATGCGCGACGGCAAGCGCATGTCGGCGGACGTGTACCGGCCCAAGGACACCTCGAAGACGTATCCGATTATTTTCGTCCGCACACCCTATAACTTTAATTACTGGGATGTGCGCAATGGAACCTACGCGAGCATGACGGCGGAGCTCGAAGCGGTGCGGCGCGGTTACATTTATGTCGAGATGAATGAGCGCGGGCATTTTCAGTCCGAAGGCAACTACGACATCCTGGGGCCGCCGCTCACCGATGGCGACGACGCCATTGCCTGGATGACGAGCCAGCCGTGGAGCGATCACAAGGTCGGAACGACCGGCTGCTCGTCAACGGCGGAGTGGCAGTTGGCGGTGGTGGCGCAAAACCCGCCGGGGTTTGCGGCGTTCAACGTGCAGTCATTCGGCGCCGG
>JANWLQ010000065.1 GCA_025450725.1 Terriglobales bacterium | reverse complement strand
TCCAGCGAAAACGGTGGAATGAACTCTGGCATGGATGATCTTCCAGAATACGTTAGAATTCCCTATGGACGAAGCGGGCGTTTACGAACGCATGGACTGGATATCGCTGGATAATTTTCTCACCACGCATCCGGCCTTGAAGAAAATTACGCGTTGGTATCTCGAGCACCCCGATCAGCTCTTGAACGCCGACGACTTTTCCGCCGCCTACGGCCAGCCCACGAGCTGGCTCGACCTCAAGGGCCTGGTCATTCACAAGGTGCTGACCCCGATCAACCCGTCCGGTGAAATGATCACGCTGCCCTTCGTGATTGACGCGACCACGCGGTTCCGCTTCAACCCCAAATTGAAACAGTTGGCCGAGGATGTGCTGGCTAAGAACAAGCCCGGGCCGCGCGCGGATACGGAATACCCCGAGCAAGAAGAAAAAGGCAACACCGGCGGCCGCACCTGGCAGGGTTGGAAGATCTTGCCGCCCGGCTGAGTACCGCCTATTGCTGTTGTTCTAAATCCGGCTTGTGCTTCTCCCGCCGGCGTTTGTCCTCGATGACCCGCTTCGGCGGCGGCGCGCCCAGACGCGCTCGCGCCATGGCGCGCACCAACTTGTCGGCGCTGAGCTTCTTCGGCTTGCGGCGCTTGGTCATCAGAGGGAACCTTTGTAAAAGCCGCCGTCCACCAGTAGGCTTTGCCCGGTGATGTAGGATGCCCGCTCCGAGGCCAGGAACACCACCGCGTCGGCGAACTCGGCGGGCTGCGCCAAGCGCCGGAGAGCGGTCGCGGCGCTCCACTCCTTGACGGCTTCGTCGGGCGCAACACCCTGCGCCAGTGCCTTGACCTTGGCCAACTCAGAAAGGCGGTCGGTCAGCGTGTAGCCGGGGCATACGTTATGGACGGTGATACCAAAGGGCCCGTACTCATTGGCCAGCGAACGGGCGAGTCCGGGCACGGCACCGCGCGCGGTGTTGGAAAGTACCAACCCCTCGATTGGCTGTTTCACAGATACCGAGCTGATCATCAGGAAGCGTCCCCAGCCGGCGCGTTGCATGATGGGCAGGGCCTGCTTGGCGAACAGCACGTGGCTGATCAGATTGAGATCGAGCGCCTTGTGCCATTCCTCGATCGTGGTTGCCGAAAACGGTTTTGATGGCGGTCCGCCGGCGTTGGTGACGCAAATGTCAAGCCGCCCAAACTCGGCCATCGTATCGGCGAAGAACTGCTCGACCGCGCTCGGCTGACTCACGTCCAGCGCGCGCGCGAGCACACGCACTCCGTAACTGTCGCGAATCGCGCCGGCAGCCGCTTCTATGCGGGCGACGTCGCGTGAGCACAGCGCCAGATGAACACCCTCGCGCGCCAGGCCTTCGGCCACGGCGCGCCCCAGGCCGGTCGAGGCGGCGGCGACCATCGCCACCCGGCCCTGAATATCCGTGTTCATGAGGTTCGCGCCTCGTACGCCGCGATATCGCTTTCGTACTTGAGCGTCAAGGCGATTGCATCAGCACCCTCGATCAGGCATTGCTTGCGGAACGGTTCAATCTCAAAATGGTGCGTTCCCGCCGTCTGCGCGGCGAGATCAATCGTCAGTTGGTTGGCAAGCAAGAGCCCCTGCACTGCGCTTTGGCGCAAACGCACCGGCAGCAGCCCGTTCTGGCAGCAGTTGTTGTAAAAAATGTCGCCAAATGAGGGCGCGATGATGGCGCGAATGCCGAAGTCGAGCAGCGCCCAGGGTGCGTGCTCCCGCGAGCTGCCGCAGCCGAAGTTTTCGCCGGTGACGAGAATGCGAGCGTCCCGGTACTGGGGCAGGTTGAAGACGAAATTCGGATCGCTGCGCCAATTGTGAAATAGTCCCCGACCCAGCCCGCTGCGCACCGTGGTCTTGAGAAACTGCTTGGGAATGATCTGGTCGGTGTCAACGTTGGCGCGGTCGAGCGGAATGACCCGCCCGGTGAGTGTGGTGAAGGGCGTCAACTTGCCTCTCCGGCCCACTCGCGCACGTCGGTGAAATGACCGGCGATGGCGGCCGCGGCGGCCATGGCGGGGCTGACCAGGTGGGTAAGCCCGCCGGCGCCTTGACGCCCCTCAAAGTTGCGGTTGCTGGTCGAAGCGCAGCGCTCGCCGGGGCGGAGAATATCGGGGTTCATCCCCAGGCACATGCTGCAGCCCGGCTCGCGCCACTCAAAACCGGCTTCACGGAAAATGCGATCGAGGCCGCGCGCTTCGGCGGCGCGCTTGACCGCTTGTGAGCCGGCGACGACCATGGCTCGCACGCCCGGCGCCACGTGTCGGCCAGCGGCAATCGCCGCCGCGTGTTCGAGGTCGGAAAGCCGTGCGTTGGTACACGAGCCGATAAAGACGCGGTCAATCGAAATGTCGCGTATCGGCGTTCCCGGACGCAAGCGCATATACTCGAGCGCACGCCGCCCGGCGTCGTCGCGCGGCTCCGGCACCGCGGCGTCAATCGCGGCGACCATGCCGGGGCTGGTTCCCCACGTCACCTGGGGCGCGACGTCGGCGGCATCAAAATGCAGCTCGCGGTCGAACCGTGCGTCGGGGTCGCTGGCAAGGAACCGCCCCGTCGCGGCGCCGCCGCGACGCGCATCCAGGTAGGCGGCAGTCACCTCGTCCGGCGCGATCATGCCGGCGCGCGCGCCGGCCTCGATGGACATATTGCACACCGTCATGCGCTCCTCCATGGAGAGGGCGCGGACAGCGGTGCCCGCGTACTCGATCACGTAGCCGGTCGCGCCCGCCGTGCCGATCTGGCCGATGATGTGCAATATCAAATCCTTGGCACTGGACGAGCCGGCGCCGTTCCCGCCGAGCTCGCCCGAAACCGTTATGCGCAGATTCCGCGGACGCGCCTGCCAGAGGCACTGGGTGGCGAAGACGTGCTCGACCTCGCTAGTGCCGATGCCGAACGCCAGCGCGCCAAATGCTCCGTGGGTCGCGGTATGGCTGTCGCCGCACACGATGGTCATGCCCGGTCGCGTGAGTCCCAACTCGGGCGCGATCACGTGGACAATGCCTTGGTGCGGGCTGTCAAGATCGAACAGCTTAACCTTATAGTCGCGGCAATTCTCGCTTAGCGCCCGCAGTTGGATGTCGGCCTCGGCATCGAGTATGGGCAGCGGACCACCGGGAACACGCGGGTCGGTAGGAACATCGTGATCCATTGTGGCGACCGTGCGGTCAGGGCGGCGCAGCCGGCGTCCGGCGGCGCGCAGGCCTTCAAACGCCTGGGGCGAGGTGACTTCGTGGATTAAATGCAAGTCAATATATAGCAGGTCGGGTCCGCCGTCCACGCCAGCGCGAACCAAGTGGCTGTTCCAAATTTTGTCGAGTAGCGTCATCAGTGGCTTGCCAGCGGCTTCAGCAGTTCGTCGAGGTAGTCGGGTTGGCTCGCGTCCCGCACCAGGCGCGGAGCTTTCGGTCCTCCATGGTAGTCAACCAGCGCCGTTCGGTAATAGTCGTCATTTACCACCAGCAGCTCGATCGGGTTCGGGTGGCTGGCGCTGCTCATCACGGCGTCGTTCAAAAGCGCCGGGGTGAAAACCCGGCCATTGACGCCGATCACGCGCATGCCGGCCACAACACCCGCTTTGTAGGCAGGCCCATTCACGATGGAATCGGCCACCGCGCCGCCCGCGCCCATTGTGAGGCCGACCGAGTATTCGAGATTTCCCGGGTTGCGACCAGCCGTCGTGGCGAGTTCATACTTCCAACCGCTTGCCGTGATACCGCCCAGCGGCGGCTCGGGCGAGGTCGAATTCAAACGCTGGTGAAAGTAGTTGGCCCAATCGTAAGGCGCAATTTGATTCAGCGCCGTAACAATATCGTCGAATGTGTAGGTCTTCAACTCCGGGCCGTTGTTGGGTCCGCCGTAAAAGAGGTGGAAAAAATCCTCCATCGAGCGCGAGCCGTGGCTCTGACGATGAATGATGGTGGCCACCTCCAGCCAGATCAAATCACCTTCCTGGTAGTAGTCGGTGTCGCGGCGCCAGTTAATCCAGCTTTGATTACCCTGTTCGAACATGCCGGGTACCGCGACCGCGGTATCAAGCAGCGGCCGCCAGGTGCGGCCGGGGCGCCCGGGCCCGAGCGAGGCGGCGGTGTCGGCCAGAAATTGCCGGTACTCGTCACTTGACCAGAGGCCGGAGCGCGCAGCCTCGAAGTTCCCCAGAAAGTCAGTCAGGCCTTCATACACCCAGAGCAGGTCATCCTGCATCGGGGCTTCGAACGGAGCCGAAGCCAGATCGGCCGGGCGGCGGAATTTCCCGTTCCAAGAATGGATAAATTCGTGTGGCAGCAGCTCACCCACAATATAGGCCGCGCCCTGGCCGATAAGCGCGCGCTCTGGCAGCCGGCTGTCGTCCGATTCGTGGTGCTCGAGGCCAAAGTGGGCAACGTGGTCGCTCAGCGTCAGCAGAAAATGATAATCGCGATAGTGGCGCGCGCCAAAAAGTTTGCCCGTCTCGGCCACAAGGTTGGTCATGCCGGCCTGCACTTCCGACAATGTCGCGCTTGAGGCAATGGCCTGCGGGCTGTCGGCCACCAGATCGAGTTCGTGGTGAATCGGCTCGCCCGGCGGAGTCAGATCGAGCGCGCGGTAGTACTCGCCGGCAATGACTGGCGAATCGACGAGCAGATCAAGGTCGGCGGGTTTGAAACTGATCGCCGCACCGGAGGCGTGGTCAACCGGCAGCGCCGTGCCGTAGCCCCATTCCGGCGGCAGCGTCAGGTTGGCTTGAATCATGATCTGCGCCGCGGGAATGTTTGCCGGGTAGAGTAGATTCTGGTTCCAGCTCAGATCAACGAGCTTGGCCGTCGCCGAACCGCCCGATGTGTACTCTCCCGACGATCCCTCGATGTAATCGAAGTCGGCCTCGAGCTGGCTCACGCCGTTCGGAATATCGAGGTGAAATGTGAACATGTCGAGCCGGTCGCGCGTCCACGGGATCGTCTTGCCGCTGCCGACAAACTTGAGCCCGGTCACGTTGCCGATCGGACCGTCCGGCTCGTGCTCACCGGGAATCCACTTGGGGTAGAGAAGCGTCAGTGGGCCGGCACTCACCGGAAAGAGCATGCGCGTATGGATGAGCTTCAGCGGCGCCTGCGAGGCGTCCACTGAAAGCGTAATCGGCGCTTGCGCCGCGGCTCCGGATAGTCCCGTCAAGGCGATCTCGGCGGCAATCATACAAGTGGCAAACAGCGGCAACCGTCGGGCAAGGTGCATAAAGAATGATACCCATTCCGCCGGGCATGCGCGCTGCCGAGCCATGCTATTGTGAGCGTAGCGCGCAGGGTGCTTCCGGTCCGCGGAAAGGGCAGTGCCCACCTGCAAAGTTGGTCGGCGATCGCGAACCTTCTTTCAGCCTGAAACTTGCGGACACCAGGCACGATTGAAAGGAGATTCGTATGTCCGATGCGCTTCCGCTGCCCGTCCAGCCCAACCTCGAACAATACAAAAAGCTCGCCAAAGATTTGCGAAACGCATGCCGGTCGGATGATCCACATGCCGTAGCAGAATGGGCGAACCGCTGGCTCGGGCAACGCCTGCCGGGCGAAGCCGGTCGTCTCATCAGGCATTGGCAACGGTTTCGGGAGTCCAAACCGGGCGCGTGCGCGTTGGCCGACGCGCAGTTTTTTATTGCGCGCGCACATGGCTTTGCAAGCTGGCCGAAATTCGCCCGCCACCTCGAAAGACTTACCCAGCCCGGCGATCCTGCTCACCGCTTTGAGGCGGCGGCCGAAGCCATCGTCACTGGTGACACCGCCACGCTCGGCCGCCTGCTATCCGCCGACCCCAAACTTGTGCGTGCCCGCTCCGACCGTGACCACCGTTCGACGCTGCTGCACTATGTCGCCGCCAACGGTATTGAGGACTTTCGCCAAAAAACGCCACCCAACATCGTCGCTATCGCGCGCATGCTGCTCGACGCCGGCGCCGATGTGAATGCCGAGTCCGCTGCCTATGGCGGCCGCTCCACCGTACTCGGTCTCGCCGCCACCAGTTGCCATCCCGCCTATGCTGGCGTTCAGAATTCCTTGCTGGAGCTATTGATCGCGCGCGGCGCGAAGATCGATTCGACAGAGCCGGGCAGCGCGGTCAATGCGTGCCTTCATAACGGGCGCGGCGCCGCTGCCGTCTACCTTGCCGAGCACGGCGCCAGTCTGAACCTCGAGGCCGCTGCGGGAATCGGATGCCTCGACGTGGTCCGGGGCTTCTTCAACCCCGACCACAGCCTAAAGCCGCCCGCGACGCTCCGCCAAAAGAATGACGGTTTTGCCTGGGCCTGCCAATTTGGCCACATCGGCGTAGTCGCGTTTCTTCTCGAGACCGGCATCCCGCTCGATGCAGCCCTCCCCCATCACGGCCAGACCGGACTGCATTGGGCCGCCTACGGAGGTCACGCCGACATCGTAAAACTGCTTCTCACTCGCGGCGCCAGCGTCGATTTCCGCGAGAGCACGTTTGGCGGCACGCCGCTCGGCTGGGCGCTCTACGGCTGGGGCGCGGAGGAGCGCCCAGCCGGCTCGGGCAATTACTACGAAACCGTCGCCGCGCTGGTCCGCGCCGGCGCCACGCTCGACCGCGCCTGGTACGCGAGCGATGTGGATCGCAACCGTGCGCGTGCCAAGGCAGAGGCCGACCCGCGAATGCTCGCCTCACTCGGCGACGCTCTTTAGCCCCCCGCCGCCAATGCCAGAACTGGCGCGGCCATGAACGTCACCGCAAAGATCACGAGCGCGAGCAGCGCGAGCGCCAGCCGCGCGCGCCCCAGCGCCGGTGTCTCGGGAACCCATGGATGCCGCAGGCGCATCGCCGCGATCAGCGCGGCGAAGACGAACCAACCGGGCCAGTAGCGCCACCCACCCCAGAGGAGCAGCAGCAGCGCGGCCCACGAGGTGACGCGGTGCAGGCGCGGCGAGAGCGCGTAGACAATATGCCCGCCGTCGAGCTGCGCGGCGGGAATCAGGTTCAGCATCGTCACCAAGAGCGCGATCCAACCTGCGCGCGCCACCGGCGATAAAGCTATCCGTCCCGCTACCACGCCCGGATGCAGGCCGGCCGCGATCCATTGCTGCAGCGGCGGCCAGGCGAAGGAAATCCACTCCGCGTTCGAGTGCGCGCCAGCGGCGGCGGCCGGGAGAATGTGCGACGTGGCTACTCCCCACGCTAATACCGGCAGCGCCAGGGCCATGCCCGCCAATGGTCCGGCAATACCCACGTCGAAGAGCGCGCGGCGATCCAAAAACGGCGACCGGATCCGAATGAATGCGCCGAGCGTCCCGACCAGTGTTGGCGCCGGTAGAAACAGCGGATAGGTGCACTCGATCCGGTAATAGCGGCAAGCGAGATAGTGCCCCATCTCGTGGGCGAGCAATATGGCGATGAGCGACAGGCTGAAGGGCAGCCCTAGAGTCAGCAGGCCAAGATTGTGCCAAATCCACGGAAACGGAAACATGTCGGCCGGGGTCGCATACGCCGGCAGACAGCGGTTGAAGTTCCACTGCATGCGCGCGCCCACCACGGTGGTCGTGGCGAGGGTCAGGAAAAAGAGCAGGTAGGGAAGGACTCGGCGAAGAGCGGCGCGGATCAAGAACTAATCAATCGCGCTCATGTCTTTGCCGGGGCGAAACTTGATGGACTTGCCGGGCGCAATGGTGACCTCCGCCCCGGTGCGCGGATTGCGCCCCACCCCGGTTTTGCGCGGGCGCACGTTGAAAACCCCAAACCCGCGCAGCTCAATGCGGTCGTCGCTGGCCAGCGCCCGCTTCATGCGCTCGAAAACGGCTTCAACCGCCAACTCGGCCTGCGCCTTGCTGGTGCCGGTGCGGGCGACCACGGCATGTACAATGTCACTCTTGATCATGGGTTAACGCCACTGTAATCAGCAGGATAGCACGAGATATGCCGGGGTGAGCGCCCCGCCGCTTCAGCGTTCGAGCCCCAGCGGACATTGGTTGACGTTGCGGCGCAGGCTGCGCCGAATGATCTGCCACGGAATCGAACCCATGCCTACCACCAATCCGGTCAGAAACAGCGCCACCGCAATGTGCGACTGGTAGCGCAGCAAGTCGGTGTGCAGCAGCATGAATAACGACTGCAGCGCCACGCCGAAGTAGGCGAGCAGCGCCACCCAGATCACGCCGCCTAGTAAGTTGGTGATCGTGAAGCGACGGCGCGGAATGTGAATCACTCCCGCGGCCAGCGGGATCATCAGCCGGAATCCCCACATAAAGCGCGAGAACAGCAGCGCGATAATACCGCCCCGCGAACTATGCAGCCAGCGCGAAACCCGCTGCCACTGCCGCCCGTTACCCAAAGCCCGCTTTAACTTCCCCAGGGCGCCGATTTCGTACAGGAGTTCGTTCCCGCCCACCGTCACCCCGAGTGCGATGCCCAGCACCCAACGCAGGTCAAAGAATTGTTGCCCCGGCTGACTCGCCAAGATCATGGCCGCCACAAGCGTAGCGTCGCCCTCAACCACGAGTCCGAAGACCAGGAACGCATAGCCATAGTGGAGCAAAAGATATTGCAATGGTTTTTGGAAAACTCTCCGAGCCTAGTGTACCGAAAATGGAACCCGAGTGCCCGAATTGGACCTAAGTGGTTGAGCACAAAGAGCTTGTCCCAAATTGAAATTTCGCCATAATCATTTGGGCGAGTTTGCCGATGAAGGCGCGCCATGCCCCTGGCTGGCGAGTAGAATGAAATCTACTCCGCGCTGGCGCATTAAAATTGAAGCCTCGCGGCCTAAGGAGCCAAATATGTCGAGAAGCGTAAACAAAGTGATCCTGCTCGGGCATTTGGGCAAAGACCCCGAGATGAAATACACCCCCTCCGGACAAGCCGTGACCAAGTTCAGTCTGGCCACCAGCGAACGCTGGAAAGACAAAGGCAACGGCGAACTGCAGGAACGCACCGAATGGCACAACATTGTCTGCTGGGCCAAACTGGCGGAGACGGCGAGCCAGTACCTCACCAAGGGCTCGGGCGTCTACATTGAGGGCCGCATCCAGACCCGGTCATGGGAAGACAAAGAGAACAAGAAACATTACATGACCGAAGTCATCGCCACCGAAATGGTGTTCACCGGCGGTGGACGCGGCGAAGCCGGTAAGGGGCGCGCCGCCGGGGCCGGCTCGGGATCCTCGACCCCGCGCGAGTCCGGGGGCCGCGACTCGGGCCGCGAACCCTCCAACGACTTCAGTCCGCCCACGCCTGAAATTACCGACGACGATATTCCGTTCTAAATGCCCGCCCGCTTCGATGGATTAAAACCGCCGCGCGTCAACCACCCGCTTTCAGAGATGGAAGTGGGTGGCGTGCGCATTGATCTGCACCAGCAAATGAAGCTGGTCGGCTTCACCTACGGCATTGAGCCGACCACCGCGACGCTTGGTTGGGCCGCCGTCACCGAAACCCTGCTGATCCGCGACGGCCAGGCGCTGCCCATTAGTGGAATGGCCTTGCACTTCAGCGAACTAAGTCGTTTTGAATCGGCCTTTCAGACAGATCCCCCAGGTGCGCTGGAGTACTATGAACTACGGCGCGCATCAAAGGCCGCGCCGGAGCTGGAAATCGTATTCCATTTTGAAGGCGGCACGCTGCGTATCGCCTGCGGCCTGTGCCGCGGCGAATTAGTGATCGCCACTGACGACGACGAAGAGGAATCGGGATCGAACCTTGTTCAATAACTGGCCCAGTCGTTGTATGACACTCGCCATAGCGCTGCTGCTCGCGCTCGGTGTCGCCTATGGGCAGGCGGTCGGCTCCTCCGACCTTGGCGCTGCCAGCGAATTTGGCCAAGCCTTGTTTTATGCCGTCCCTGGTTCCTCGAGCGAAACCAGTTTTCAGGCCCACGCCGGCAGCATTGGCATCATTGCTCCCCAGAGTTTCGCCCTCGACCGCCATGGCGTTTTGAAGGGATCGCTCCCCGGTGATCTTGCCACCACCGCGCGCGACCATTCGGTCGAGATTATGCCATTGGTGATCAACGCCGATTTCTCCAAATCCGGCGCCGCCGCGTTGCTGCGCAGCGCCGGCGCCCGCGATCGCGCCGTGGGCGCGCTCGTGGATACCGCCCGCGACCTCGATCTCGCCGGCTGGCAAATTGATTTCGAGAACCTGCCCTCGTCCCAGCGCGTCGCCTTTTCGCGGTTTGTCGGCGAGGTCGCGCGCGCGCTCCACCGCCACGGCAAACTGCTCAGCGTTGCCGTCGGCGCCCGCACGTCCGATGACCCGACGACCTATACCTACCGCACCTTCGCCGGCGTCTGCGATTACAGCGCGCTGGGCGCGAGCGCCGATTTTCTCAGCGTCATGGCTTATCCCGAGGGCGACAACAGCCATCCCGGCCCGCTCGCCAGCTCACCCTGGGTTGAGCGCGTAATCCAGCACGTGCTTCTGCAGGTCCCCGCCGACAAGGTCTCGCTCGGGCTGCCAACCTATCAAACCGACTGGAGCGAGCGCCGCGTTCGGGTCAGCGTACGGGCGAAGATTGAGGGCAAGATCAAGCACGTTTTCCATTTCATCTACCGGCTCATTCACCACAATGGGGCGGTGAGCTACCCCTCTGACGAGCCGCTGCAGTGGGATCCGGTGCTCGAGTCCTCCTACCGTGTCGAGGGTGAAGGCCACCACCGCCACATCACCTGGATCGAGGACGAACGCAGCTTCGCCGCCAAGCTCCGCCTGGTGGCGCAGTACCACCTTCACGGCTTCTCCGTCTGGCGCATCGGCCTGGAAGACCCCCACATCTGGAGCATCCTCCCCGACGTTTCCGCCGCCGCCGCCGATCATCGTTAGCCTGCACCAGACCGCGGCCGAAAAATGGGCGTGGATCTTCACGTCTTTCGTGATCAGCGGTAATTCACTCGCACGCGCCGGGCCACAATCAGCCGGTCGAACGGATCACGCGTCCAACTTTCGGCCAAAGGCAAAAATCAGTACATCAGTGTCAAGCTAGAACGTCATCCTGATTCCAGTACTTCGACCAGTCCATACCGATGACGTCCTCAATTTTTCCCACAAATGTTCTGTCGCAGTTCGAATAATACCTACGACTGGTACGTACGTGTGCGGGGTCGCGGCGGAGTGGAGCGAAAAGTGGCGAGCCTCAGCCGTTCTCGGGGGCCGGTTTGCCAGTCGGGGTGACGCGCGCTTCGTGCTTCTTGCCCTTGGCGTCTTTAACCACCGCTTCGAAGGCCTCCAGTTTTCCGTTGACGCTCACCGCCTCGACCGAAACCACCGTGCCGGCTTTGCGCAGCGCCGCGGCCGCGGCGGCGGGGACTTCATCGATTGATACTGCGTCCTCGGCTTCGAGAATTTTGCCCGCCGAGTTCATGGCCAGGTCGCGGTGCTTGCCATTGATCGTGAGCTCGGCTTCGTACTCGGTTTTGCCGTTCTCTCG
>JANWLQ010000064.1 GCA_025450725.1 Terriglobales bacterium | reverse complement strand
CAGACAGCGGAATCCTCAATGCATTGTGTTGCCTGTCCACCGTCATTTTGACGATCTGCAACGCCGGAGCGGTCGCGCCATGGGCGCCGGCGCGGTCGGCTGCCGGAGATGGTAGCGTGACGCCTGGCGGAAGCATCAAGCCGACCTCAATTGGCATTTTGTAGGGCTCACCCGCCTGGGTCTGATCCAAAGCGATCTCGAGCTGTTTCGCGGCCGGATCGTAATGCCATCCACCATTGACCGTCATAAATCCGCCTCGGTTCAGCCATTCATGGAAAAACCAGGAGAGGTCACGGTTGTCCGCGGGGCACTGGTTGGTCAAAATACAGGCGTCTTGCATCGCCTTGCGAAGGTCGTCATTGGTGGCCTGCTTGTTAATGAAGCGGCTATAGTACAGCCGTATGCCCGACCAGAAATCCTCGGTACCAAGCACGCCCCGCAGCATCTGCAGTACCATCGCGCCCCCCTGATAAATCTGCGACGAGTTCTCGAAGACATCGCTGCCGTGCGCGAGATTGTTATGGACGATGGTGTCGGTCGGATGGGCAGTTTCGTAGGCCATTGCGATGTCGCGGGTACGTTTCACCCCGGCAATGAAAGCATCGTGGCCATCTTTGTGTTCCGTGTACAGCAGGTTGAAATAAGTGGCGAAACCTTCGCTTAGCCAGACATCGTCCCAATCCGCTTCCGTCACGGCGTCGCCGAACCAGTGGTGGGCCATTTCATGCGCTGAGGCGCCGAAGCCACCATAGTAGAAAATTGTGCTCGCCGGCTCGGTCGCGCCGCCGCCGAAGGCCGCTTCCACCTGCGCCAGTTTCTCGTAGGCATAAGGCCCGATATGATCCTGGTAAAACTCAAAAATGTTTTTCGTGTCTTGATCAATCGCCTTAAAGCCGGCGTCCCGGTTTTCGGGAAACACCCAGGCGGAGAGCGCCACATTGCCCACAGAGCCGAAGTGTTCCACCGCCATCTGCCCTACGCCAAGCGAAAACTGCCAGGACGGGATGGGCTGCGCCTCGGTCCACTCCGTGCGTCGCAATCCGTTGCCCAGATCCGAATCCTCGGTCATCAAGCCATTTGAGATGACGTGATACCGCACCGGTGCGACAACGCTCATCGTCTTCGGCGCCTTCACGGAAATATGGTCAATCGTTGCCAGCCAGTTCCGCGCCTTGTTCGGCCAGTTGTCCGTATAAAATGCGCGGTCACCGTAACGGGTGACGCCAATGTTCAGGCCCGTTGCCGGAACTCCATGGTAATCAACCTCGATTTTCAATTCGTCGCCAGGGTGCGCCGAAGCTGGAAGCTCGATATGCAGGCGATCGTTCTCGTGGGTGAAGTTCAGCTTCGCCCCGTTGGCGGTGACGCTGGTGACCGTCATGCCGGTACCCACGTTGCTCGGCGGAGGTGGGGGTGTGGTCGGCGCGGTTGAGCCGCGCGGCGCCCGGGGCGCCGGCTTCAGGCATGGGTTGAGCCGGTCCGGTGCCGCCGGCGCTGTGAGCAGCTGGCATAGATTCAGCACGAGCGAGTTCGCGCCTTGGGGCTGAATTTGAAGGTCAATGAAATCCTTAACGGTCAGCGAATCCGAGGCGTCGCCGAGATTGACGTCGAAGGTGTAGCGGAGGATCTTGATCCCAGGCTGGCGTGGAAATTGATCGGCAACGGCGGGCACGCCAAATGTCGTTAGACCAACGAGAAGCACACCCAGCGTGCGCCGAAAACTAATCCTATTCATAGAGTCTCTCTCACGCTGCGAAAAGTATAAAGTATAAACTTGCATAGTCAAGAGATTCCTGCCCGCCCGGTTCGCGGTCTAGAATGAGAACGGAATGCAGAGATTTATGAAGATATACGCGACTCTCTTTTTGTTGCTGCTGGCGCCGGCAGCATTGCTGGCTCAGATTAATGTCGGTGAACAGAAACCCGAGGCGTCACTGCCATTCAACGTCTCCACCGTGGCGACGTTCAATCTTCCGTGGCGCATCGCCTTCCTGCCTGACGGTCGCATGCTTGTCACCGAGAAAGTCGGGCCGCTCTGGTTGGTAACGCAACAGGGCGAAAAGACTCAGGTCGCCAACACTCCGCCCGTGTGGTACCAGGGCCAGAACGGCATGCTGGGCGTGTTCCTCTCACCCAACTATGCCAGCGATCATGAGATCTACCTAACCTACGTCGCACCGGGTGATTACGGCGGTGGCCTGGACCTGGCGCGCGCCAAATTGAACCTCACCGGATCGTCGGCAGCCCTGGAAGACCTGCAAGTGTTGTGGCGCCAGTTGCCGACCGGAAAAGGTGGTCAGGAAGGCGCGCAGGTGGCTTTCACGAAGGATGGAAAGTACCTTTTTCTCGCGGTCGGCGACCGTCAGCGCATGACCCCGGCGCAGGATCCGAGTCAGCCGGTCGGTAAAATCCTGCGGCTGACGCTCGACGGCAAGCCCGCGCCTGGCAATCCGAATTATGGCAAAACTGGGGACGCGACGATTTCTCTGATTGACCCACCGAGAGACACCGAGGCGGCCAAGACCGCGAAGGTGGTGAGCACCTACACGTTTCCAGGCCCCAATCCCACGCCCGCCGAGACTTGGGCTAGCGGTGTGCGCACGCCCTACGGCTTGGCGTTTTCGCCGGCCGGCGAGTTGTGGGAAGTCGAGCATGGACCGCGCGGTGGCGACGAGTTGAACCTGATCGAAAAGGGCAAGAACTACGGCTGGCCGCTCGTTTCCTATGGCATGAACTACAACGGAGTACCCATTCCCAGCCCCGACACGCGCCCCGACCTCGCGAAACCGGCGATCTATTGGGTGCCGGTGATCGCTCCCGGCAACCTCATGTTCTACAGCGGCACAAAGACGTTTCCGCAATGGAACGGAAATGGCTTCGTCAGCGGCCTGGCGACGGAATCGCTCAGTCGTTTCATTTTTGACGGCCACGGGGGTGTCAAGCCTGCCGAGCGCTGGGATCTTGGGCATCGCATCCGCGATGTCGAGGAAGCGCCGGACGGCTCTTTATGGCTGCTGGAAGACACCAAGACCGGCGCGCTGCTCCACCTAACGCCGAAGCAATAATCCGGTTACCTAGCCCGCCCGTAGCGCCGTAAGCGGGCTGAGCCGTGAAGCCCTCCACGCCGGCATGAGGCAGGCGATCGTCGCGACGATGAGCAGCGCCGCCGCCACGGCCGCGAACACCGCCGTGTCCAAAGGCGGCGTGTTGAAAAGCATCGATGCGATGAGCCGCACCGCCGCCACACTCGCCACCAGCCCGCATGCCAGACCTATGACCGCCGGCCGTAACCCATCCCACAAGACAGTGCGTAACAATTGCCCCCGCCGCGCTCCCAGCGCAATGCGCACGCCGATTTCGGCTGTGCGCTGCGTCACAAGATAGGCAAGTACGCCGTACAATCCCGCCGCCGCGAGCAGCAGGGCAATCAGCGCGAACGCCAGGACCAGGAGCGAGTTGATCTGCGCGCCGAGCGCCGCTCGCCCAACCGTTTCCCGCAGAGTCCGCACGTCCGATACCGGCAGGTCTGGATCCATTCCACTGATCAATTGCTGCGCCGCCACGGCCATCGCCTCCGCCCGCCCGCGCGAATGCACGACAATCGTGGCCGCGCTGGTGGTGTTGTTGTAGAGAGGCAAATACATCGTCGGCTTGGGCGTCAAATCCACCCGCCAGCGCGCGTCTCCGACCACGCCCACCACCTCGTAGGAAATTCCGCTGCTCTCGCCCTTTACATGCCGGCCAATCGGGTTCTCACCCGGAAAACAGAGTTTCACGGCGGAGGCGCTGATCACGACAACGCGCGATTTGTCCAGCCGCTCGGCGGACGTGAACAGACGGCCGCGCAATAGCGGCAGCCCAACCGCCGCAAAATACCCCGGGTCGGCGGCCCTCGTTTGCAAATCGAGACTGTCGCCTTTGGGTGCCGCCGGATGCTCGACCACGCTCACCAAGACATCGCCGCCCCACCCCTGTCCGGGTGCCGTGGTCACCAAGCCCGCGCCGCTCACCCCGGGCATGGCTCGCAACTGCGCCAGCAGCCGCTCGAAAAATTCAACCCGCTGCCCAGGCTGGGAGTAGTGCGCATCCGGCAAACTGATCTGCATCGTCAGCGCATGGTCAATTGGCACGCCCAGGTCCACGGAGCGAAGCCGTTGATAACTCTTGAGTAACAGTCCGGCGCCGATCAGCAATACCACCGTGCAGCCAACCTCGGCCGCCACCAGCCCGCGGCGCAGCCCATCGTGGCCACGGCCGCCCCCCTTGGGCTGCCTTCCGCCGCGCAGCACTCCTGCCAGCGACGCATCGCCGGTGCGAAGGCTCGACGCCACACCCGTCAGAAGCGCGCATGCCGCCATCACAGCAAGGGTGAACCACACGGTTCCGGCGTCGAGGCGCACCGCGTCAATCCGGTTCAAATCCGGACGCGCGCGCACCAGCCATCCCAGCGACAGCCGCGCTAACGCCAAACCAAGCGCCGCGCCCGCGGCGGCCAGCCACAGGCATTCCATCACACGCTCGCGCAACAGCCGCGTCCGGCTTGCGCCCAGCGCCGCGCGCACCGCTATCTCCTGGCTGCGCGCCGCATGGCGCGCCAGCATCAATCCGGCCAGATTCATGCACGCGATCAGCAAAACGCAGCCGGCCGCCGCCAGCAATGAGTAGAGCGGCGTGCGGTAGTCCGAAACCGCGTCGTCCAGCAGGCTGCGCCCAATGACCGCGTCGTGAACTGCCGGCGCGGGATGGCTGGCCTTGACTCCGCGCTGCACCGCGTTGAGCCGCGACACCAACTCGGGTAGCGTCACACTCGGCGCCAGCCGGCCCACCGCAACGAACTGATGATCGTCAAAGATTGAGGTCAGTCCGGCGCCGTATTCCCGGCCAGCCGGAGTCCACACCTGCGCCGCGCTGCCGCCCTTGCCGCTTTCGTAGACAAACGACGCAGGTAATACGCCGACGATGGTGTAGGGCGCCGCATCCAGCCATACCATCTTGCCGACCGCCGCCGGGTCGGCGTCGAACCGCCGCCGCCACAAACCGTCCGTCAGCATCGCGGTTGCCGGCGCGCCCGGCTTATCGTCGTCCGGCGCAAAGCCGCGTCCCAGCGCCGGTGTCACGCCGAGCGTCGCAAAAAAATCCGATGAACACCACGCGGCGTCAATTTTTTCCGGTAACTGGCCCGCGGCTCCTGCCCCGCCGGCGCGCGATGAAAGATTGTATTGCTGCCCTGGCGAGACCAGGCTTAATTCAGCCATGGGCCGCGGCCCCGCAAGCGCGTCGCGCCACGCCCCAAAGCTACCCCCGGCCACAGGCATAAACCGGTTGCCGCCGTCGAAAACGTAGCCGGGCAGACTTACGGTCTCATAGATCGCAACCAACTGCTGCGGCTGCGCGTAGGGCAACGGACGCAGCAGAACCCCGCGCACCACCGCATACAGCGCCACATTGGCGCCAATCCCGAGCGTCATTACCAGAATCGCCACAATCGCGAACGCCGGCGATCGGCGCAAGCTTCGCGCGGCAAAGCGGGCATCGCGCGCCAGGCTATCCAGCCACGTCATCGAATTTTGCCGCCACAACTCCTCGCGAATCCGTTCTTCGTTCCCCAGCTTGAGCCGGGCCCGCCGCCGCGCCTCGGCCGCAGCGACGCCGAGAGCCTCGACCTCGGCCGCTTCCTCCTCCACAAACGTTGCCAGTTCCCGCTTCAATTCCTGATCCGCGCGGCCCCGTCGAAAGTATCGGCGCAAGCTCATGACTTCCCCCCCCTCGCCGGAATCGTCTCGCCCATCACCAGCGCGATCGCCCGCGCCATGCGCCGCCAGTGTTGAGTCTCGTGCAGCAGGCGCTTGCGCCCAACGGCGGTGAGCTGATAGAACTTCGCCCGGCGGTTATTGGCGCTCGCCCCCCAATACGACGACACCCAGCCGCGGTCCTCGAGCCGGTGCAGCGCCGGGTAGAGCGAGCCCTGTTCCACCTCCAAGACGTCCTCCGAGCCGCGTTCAATAATTTTGGCGATGGTGTGGCCGTGGGCATCGCCCTGCGCCAGCGTGCGCAGGATCATCATGTCCAACGTGCCTTTCAGCATCTCCGGGTTGGGACGGTTCGCCATAAGCCTCCTCCACTCGAACTTCTATGTAAGCGAGTATACACCACTCGAACTTCGGGTGGTGGGCGTTTTGACAGTCCTGCGGCTTGAGTCATCACTTCGCTGGCCCATGCTTCCATACGCAACCGACGCCCGCATGTCGCTGCGCGAGGCGCACGTCGTTTGGAACGGCCAGCCGGAAACGTGTTTGATTGTCGCGCCGCCAATCGAGCAATCAACAAATCAACGCGGCTGGAGTGAAGCGGAGTACTGCATGGATGAAGCCACCGGTAAGCTACAAATGAAATGCGCCTGGTGCCTCTGCGTTTTACGACTATCAGGGCGCGGTCATTTCCACCGACAGACTTTACCGGAAAAAATCCGTCGTCCTCGGTTTCGGTGACGCTAACGTTAAACTGCAGGGCTTGACCAATGCCGATATGGTGAACCCAGCCAGCGTTCGCCCAACTGCATCGATGACGGGCCAGGGACTAATAGGGGCGCAATCTATACGGTCCCCAAGAGGACAGCCGCCTCCTTGGCCAGGAACGGGCGAAATCTTCGAAGTGGACGATGGTCAGGATCGACCGCCTTTGGGCGGCCGATCCTGACCTCGGGCTACTTTCCGATCATCAGGATCGTGAACGATCCTGGCACAGCCACACGCCGCGGTCCACGGCCGCCGGGTGCAACCGGAGGTGCATTCGCCGGCGGCGGCTCAAATTCCTGCGACATGGTGAAGATGTGATTGGTCTTGGTATCGAGCGTGATCGTCCGCGCGCCATTCATCGTGTCGAGGTTCTGCTCAACCACGAAGCTGGTTGGACTATTTTCCTTGACGATGGTCAGCGTCCCGTTACCCTGGGTGCTGAACGCCGTCTTATAGGCCGGATTAAAAACGGCTCCGTCCGAGCCGCCGGCGATGGGCAGCTTGGTCAGGATATTCCCGTTGGTGGCATTGAGGATCACCATGGCTTGCGGATGCGCGTCCGCTGCCGGCGGCGGCGTGCCCGGCGCGGGGCGGGGTCCCACCGCGCTGCAGGCGGCAAACAGGATGTGATTCTTCACGTCCAGCGCCAGCCCGTTGCAGCCACCATTCTCGCCGAATGGATAGTGCGTCGTCGTCTTCATTGCAGCTTCGTCCACGACAGCCACGCTACCCGGCCGGTCCTGCATAACAACGTACAAGGTGCCGTGGCCGTCCGCGACGCCCTGCTCGGGTGTGCCGCCAAGGTCAATCGTGCCCAGCACGGTGCCGTCCTTGGCGTCGATCACGGTTGCGTTCTTGGTCGGATGACTGAAGACGTACACACGGTCGTTGGACGTATCGCAATAAATGCCGTCCGGCTGCGCCGGCGCCACAACAATCTTCTTGATCAGTTTGTCGGTCTTGGTGTCGAACATGGAGACGTCAGGATGGCTGCTCGAAAATCCATGGCCGGTGTTCGGGCACACTGCAACGCCATTACCACCGCTGTCGGGAATCTCGCCCAGGGGCGCCAGCGTGTCGAGGTTGAAAATCGTAATCCGCGACTCCGAGGCCGGAATCGCCGGCTTGGAGTCGGTGGCTTCCACAGCGCGGGTCGCGCCGCGCGGAATATACAGCCGGCGACCGACCGGGTCGGCGTAGATGTAATCCCACCCGCCCTCGCCGCCCACCTTGACGGTCTTGAGCACTTTATATGGACCGGTGCTGGGTGCTTGCGCCGCCAGCGTGGTTCCTAAGGTCGCAGTCGCCAATAAGGCGACCAGGGCAAATGAGAAGAGAGAGCACAAACGGCGCATAGGGCAAAAACCTCGCCGACAGTATAGTTCATCCACGGCGAAATGGATAAAATGGACATAGTCATGGTCACACAGCTTTCAATCCTCGCGCAGCAGCTTCGCGGCTCCGCCATCCTCGGCATCGCCGATGAAGTCCGCGCCCTGGTTGCCACCGGGAAAACGGTGCTCAACCTCACGGTGGGTGATTTCAATCCCAGGCAGTTCCCCATTCCATTTGATCTGGAAGAGGCTCTGGTAGCCGCCGTGCGTGCCGGCGAGTCAAATTACCCGCCACCGATCGGCGTCGAGGGTCTGCGCCGGGCGATCATGAGTTTCCACGCCCGCGCTGGCGGCATCGCGCCCGAGTTGAGTCAAATCCTGGTGGCGGCGGGCGCCCGCCCAGCGATATACGCCCTCTACCGCGCCCTGGTTGACCCCGGCGACCGCGTCGTGTTTGGCGTGCCCAATTGGAATAACGAATACTACTGCGAGCTCGTCGGCGCGCAACCCGTCGCGGTGCGCTGCGATGCGAGTACCGGCTTTCTGCCCACCGCCGACGAGCTGCGTCCGCATTTGCGGGGCGCGCGCTTGTTGGCGCTCAACTCACCGCTCAACCCGGCCGGCTCCTCATTTTCAGCCGAGCAACTGGGCGCTATTTGCGACGCTGTGCTTGAGGAAAACATGCGGCGCGGAGCGACCGAGCGCCCGCTCTACCTCTTCTACGACCAAGTCTATTGGATGATCACGACCCCCGGCACCACGCACCACAACCCGGTCGCGCTCCGCCCCGCGATCGCTCCCTTTACGGTCATCGTAGATGCTATCTCGAAGGCGTTCGCCGCCACGGGGCTACGCGTCGGCTGGGCGATCGCTCCGGCGTCGATTATTCGCGCCATGAACAACATCAACGGCCACGTCGGCGCCTGGGCGCCGCGTCCCGAGCAGGTCGCCACCGCGCGCCTACTCGCCGATGATGCCGCGGTGGACCGCGCCATCGCCGTCATGCGCCGCGAAGCCGCGACCCGGTTGCAAGCGGTCTATGACGGCATCATGGAGCTGAAATCCGAGGGCCTTGCTGTAGATTGCCTTAAGCCACAAGGCGCCATCTACGCCAGTGCCCAATTCGCGCTGCACGGCCAGCGCACACCCTCGGGCGCGGCCCTAGCGACCGACGACGACATTCGCCGCTACCTTCTCGAAGCCGCTAACCTTGCCGTCGTACCGTTTGGCGCCTTCGGCGCGTCCGACAGCGGAGGATGGATGCGTCTCTCCATCGGCGTCGCCTCGCCCAGTGACATACAGCAACTCATGCCACGCCTGCGCAGCGCCCTCTCCGCGCTACAGCCGCAAACCGTGGCGGCGCGGTAATTGGCTTGCATTTAGGCCCGCTTCGGGGCTAAATAGATGCCATGAAAAAGCTCATGGCGTTAGGTGTGTTTGTGGCCATCGGACTGGCCGCGCCCGTACTAGGCCAGTCGCCCAGCAGCGCCGAGATGGCCCGCCTCAAGAGTGAGGCCCAGCACGTCACCATTGTCCGCGATGATTGGGGAATCGCGCACATCCATGGCAAAACCGATGCCGACACGGTTTTCGGAATGGAGTATGCCCAGGCCGAGGACGATTTCAACCGCGTCGAGACCAACTACATCAACTCGATCGGACGCCTCGCCGAGGCCGACGGCGAGAGCGCCATCTGGCAAGATCTGCGCATGAAGCTTTTCATCAACCCCGACGACATGAAAGCCCAGTACGCCTCCAGCCCCGACTGGCTGAAAGCGCTCATGAATGGCTTCGCCGACGGCTTGAACTATTACCTCGCCACCCATCCCAGCGTGCACCCGCGGGTAATCACCCACTTCGAACCCTGGATGGCGCTGACCTTCAGCGAGGGCAGCATCGGCGGGGATATTGAGCGCGCCCGGCTGCCTGGCCTGCAAGCGTTTTACGATCATCCGGCGGCGGTGGGCGGCAGCGAACCTCCGCCGGCGCCCTACGATCCGTATCGTGACGCTTTCCCGCCCGAGCCCGGCGGATCGAACGGCATCGCCATCGCGCCTGCCAGAACCGCCGACCATCACGCGCTGCTCTACATCAATCCGCACACCTCTTTCTATTTCCGCTCCGAACTTGAAATGACCAGCGACCAGGGTCTGCACGCCTATGGCGCCGTCACCTGGGGACAGTTCTTCATCTATCAGGGCTTCAACGACCGCATTGGCTGGATGCACACTTCGAGCGGCGCCAACGCGGTGGATTTCTACCTCGAAACGATCAGCGAAAAAGACGGAAAGTTTTTTTACAAGTATGGCGATCAGGAACTGCCGGTGCGCGAGCGCACTATTGTCGTTCCCTATAAAACCGCGAACGGCATGGCCCAGCGCACTTTCCGCGCTTTTTTCACGCAACACGGCCCTGTTATCGGCGCAGTGAACGGCAAATGGGAGAGCATCGCCCTCATGCAGGAGCCGGAAAAAGCGTTGATCCAGAGCTATACCCGCACCAAGGCGCTCAACTACAAAGCGTTCCGCCAAATCATGGAGGACTTCCACACCAACTCCTCCAACAACACCATCTATGCCGACGCGGATGGCAACATCGCCTATTTCCACGGCAATTTTCTTCCCCGACGCGACGACCAGTTCGATTGGACCAAGCCGGTTGATGGCAGCAACCCGGCCACAGCTTGGGGCAAGCCGCTCTCCGTGGATCAGAGCCCGCATCTGCTCAACCCGGCCAGCGGCTGGCTGTACAACTCGAATAACTGGCCCTGGTCCGCCGCCGGGCCGAGCAGCCCCAAGGCCGCCGATTTCCCCAAGTATGTTGACAATGGACGTGAGGAGAGCCCGCGCGGCTACCATGCGCTTCATATTTTGCCGGGCGCAAACGACCTCACCGTCCAGGGCTTAATTAACCTCGGCTTCGACAGCTGGCAGCCCTGGTTCGCCCAGCACCTGCCCCGCCTGATCGCCGCCTGGGACGCGGCTCCGGCCAGCGACCCCTTAAAGGCTCAACTCGCCGAACCGATCGCCCTGATGCGCCATTGGGATTACCGCTGGGGCGCGGACTCGGTGCCCACATCGGTGGCCGTCTACTTCGGTTCTGATATTAAACGCGCCGTCGCCGCCGACGCCCGCCGCGCCGGCAAGTCCGACGACGACTACGTGAAGGACGGCGCCACCAACCAGCAGTTACTGCAATCCCTCGCCGCTGGATGCGCCAAGCTGAAAGCCGACTTCGGAAGCTGGAAGACCCCGTGGGGAGAAATCAACCGCTTTCAACGTCTCGACGATTCCATCCTCAAACCCCGGTTTGACGATTCCCTGCCCAGCACGCCGGTGCCCTTCACGACCGCCACCTGGGGATCGCTGGCCTCGTTTGCGGCGCACCAGTACCCCGGCACGAAGCGCATCTACGGATCGAGCGGCAACAGTTTCGTCGCCGCCATTGATTTCGGACCGAAGATCACGGCGCGCGCCGTGACCGCCGGAGGTGAAAGCGGCAACCCAGCCTCACCCCATTTCAAGGATGAAGCCGAGCGCTACGCCAGCGGCAACTTGCGCGAGGTCTATTTCTACCCCGCCCAACTCAAAGGCCATACCGAGCGCACCTATCACCCCGGCGAATAAACCGTTGCCGTGCTAACAGCGTCTTCCTGTCATCGTTTGCCCATTGCGGCATCCACCGCGACCGGGCCGGCGCCGTAACAGAAGAATAGAAAGCTGACCGCCGAGAGCAGCATCGGCAACTCGTAGCCGCCGACCTTCCAGATCGGCCCGCCGGGCAAGTGAACTTTGATCGTGGCGATCAGCAACTCGCCCGCCAGCAGGATGGCCGCTACGCGCGTGAACAGCCCCAGAATCAGCAATGCGCCGCCCACAGTCTCCAGGCCTCCAGCGATGTAGGCGAAGTAGGGCGGAAAGCCCATGTGGACAAAATTCTGTGTCCAATGGCCGAGGTCGGCCAGCTTGACCGAACCGTGGTACAGAAAAACAATTCCCACGGCGAGCCGCAGCAGAGTCAGGCCGAGCGGGCGCAGTTTGTTCCCCAGATCATTCAACATGCGGCCATGTTCGCATATAATCCGGCCATGCGTAAGGTACTTACCCGTTTCCTCGCCGTCACGTTCACGCTTTCAATCGCCGCCGCCGCGCAGGCTCCGGTTCTCCTGCGCGCCGCCGCAGTTCTCAATGTTGAAACCGGCGCCTACACCAGGCCCGGCATGGTTCTGGTCGAGAACGGGCGCATTACCGCCGTCGGTGCCAACCTCACCGCCCCCGCCGGCGCCAAGACGATTGACCTCGGCAACCTGACCCTGCTTCCCGGATTGATTGACGCCCACGTCCATCTTTTTCTTCACTCCGCGCCCGCCGGACAGCGCGTGGACGAACAAGGCCAGACCGTGCATGAGTCGGTTCCCGAGCGCACCATTCTCGCCACCCTTGCCGCCAAGGCCGATCTCATGGCCGGCTTCACCGCCGAGCGCGATATGGGCACCGAGGGGGCCGGCTCCGCCGACACCGCCGTGCGCCAGGCGATCAACAACGGCTTCATTCCCGGCCCGCGCCTGTGGATTTCGGGCAATGCCATTTCCATTGTCGGCGGGCACGAGTCGGCGCGCGGCTACAACCCCGCGCTCCTCATCCCCGACAACGCCACCATGGTCACTGGCGTCAATGAATTGATCGCCACCATCCGCCAGCAAATCAAAGACGGCGCGACGTTCATCAAAATGTACGAGACCGGTAGCGAGCGCATGGTCAATGGCGAGTTCCACGCCCAGTATCAATTCACCGAACCCGAGCTGGCCGCCGCCGTTGAAGAGGCGGCGCGCGAAGGCACGTTCGTCGGCGTGCACGACAACGGCGAGCCGGGAACCTTGTACGCCGCCCAGGCGGGCGTCGCTTCCATTGACCACGCCGCCCAGCTCAGCCCCGAAACCATGCGCTTGATGAAGGAAAAACGCATTTTTGCCGTGCCCACCTTCGCCATCATGGAGTACTTCAACAGCGTCGCCGGCGGCGGCCGCGGCACTCCCAGCGCCACTGAAGAATACAAAGCGGCCGAGTTCCGCAAGCAAATCGCCGCCGGCGTGCCTTTCGCCATGGGCAGCGATGTGGGACCATTTCCGCACGGTACCCAGGGCAGCGAATTCACTTGGATGGTGCATTACGGCATGTCGCCCCTGGCGGCGATTCAGGCCGGTACGATTCACGGCGCCGAGCTGCTGCGCGCTGACAAGAACATGGGCAGTATCACGCCCGGCAAGTTCGCGGACATTGTCGGCATCGCCGGCGATCCGCTGCAAGACATTTCACTGCTCGAACACGTGCAATTTGTGATGAAGGGCGGCGTCGTCTACAAAAATTGATTGGCGCGGGCCCCAGCGCGGCTGGCACTGCGCGGCCTACTGGTTGCCCCCGCCGCCACCGCCGGGAAACGTTCCCGGTATCGTCGCCCCTCGGCCCGGAGCGCCGATCAATGGCGGCGGCGCGAAACCGGGAATGGGTCCGCTTCCGCCGCTCGCCGGCGCCAGACCGGCGGGCAGCCAGGTGGTGGCGCTGGCCGACGCCGGCAATTGGACGATGTGCGGCGTCACGACCAGCAGCAATTGATCGGTGGTCGTCTGCCCGGTCTCGGTCGAGAATAATCGCCCCAAACCGGGCAACTGGGCCAGGCCCGGCAAGCCCACCAGCGATGCGGCCTCCTCGCGGTCGAGAAGCCCCGCCATGATCACCGGCTGGTTGTCCCTGACGCTAATTGCAGTCAGCACGTGCCGGTTGCTGAGAATGGGGATGTTATTACTCGACTGCCCGCTGAGCGCGCTCACCGTTATATCGGCCTGTAAGTGCACCTCGCCCGCGGCCGAGACCTCGGGCGTCAATTTGGCGTCCAGCCCCAGGTCCTCATACGTAAAGGAAGGGAAGGGCTGGATGAAACTACCATTGCCCAGCACCTTCGAAATGGCTGGGTTCAGGCTAATCGGCGCAAAAGAGGCGTTGACAATGGGGTAGCGCTGCCCGACTTTCAGCTCCGCCGACTGGCCTGACTGTGCCCGCAGCAGCGCCGTCTCGACGTTGTTGACGTAGCCGCTGGTGGCCGACAGGGACGCGGTGAAATTCGGCACCGAAATCGCCATGAGCGTCGCGCCCCCGCCAAACGTCACGAAAGGATTCTGCAAAAGAGGCGAGAGCGTGGCCGTCGCCTGCGCGATCTGCGACGGGGAAAGCTTCCCCGAACTGAGCACCGCGTTCAGCCCTCCCTGCTGAAACAACTGCAGAATGCTCTGTTGCAGGTTGCCGCTGTTCCGCAATTGCGCGAGTAAAGGGCCCAGGGCAAACATCGTAAATTGGTCGGGCTCGGCCAGCCCCAGCGTGCGCGCCGTGGTTTGATTCACCTCGACGATCTGGATCTCGAGCAGCACTTGTCCCACGGGGCGCTGCAATTCGAGCAGCAACTCTTCGGCGGCGTCCAACTGATCGGGCGTGGCGCGCACGTTGATGGCGCGTGTCGCGACGTCAATGCTGGCCTGCTGAATGCCGAGCAGGCTCTTCACCGTGTTCGCGATCTCATTCAAGCTGGTCGCATCGCTGACCCAGGGAACATAAAACGTGCGCGCAGCAACCGGCGCCAGCTTGGCCATCTGTCCGCTGTCGGCGAAATACATCGTGTGCGGGTCGAGCGCCAGCCAATCCACGCCGGCTACGTCATGCAGCGCGGCCATGGCTTGGGCGAAATTGGCGTCGTCCAGATCGAGCCGCATTGTCCGTTCCTGCACTTGATCGGCCACGTATGCCTTCAGCCCGTAGGCGGCCGCCGCCTGGGCCACTAGGGAGCGCAGCCCTGCGCGCACATGGAAGGCGCGCACGCCGGCAGCCGGTTCCAACTGCACGGGGGCGGCGGCGTTGCGCACCCGCAATTCGGTGTCCGTCGGCGGCGCCGGCCTGGCCTGTGGATAGGCGGCTTGCAGCCCCGCGCGCGCGTCCAAATTGCTCGGGTCAAGCGCTAGCGCGGTGCGAAACTCCACCGCCGCATCGGCCAGCTTTTGTTGGCTCACCAAAGCGTGGGCCCGCTCCAGATGGGCGAGGGTCGCGCGCTGGCGCAATGTCTCCCGGGCCGCGATATACGGGCTGTCCGCCTTCTGCCCGGCGGCCGCGCGCTCGGCGAGCAGGAAGGCCTCATCCAGGGCGCCATGCTGGGCGGCCGAAACCGCCTGCGCCAAAAGCTGGCGCGCAACGGCCTCCGGCGGCGTGGCTGCCCCAAGCATCGCTGGCAACAAAATAAAAGCCAAAATCAGGCAGCTCGATCGAAGTGCCCGGGCGCGGTTGCGCATGCTGTCATTATAGTTCGCATGGCGTTGAGCCTGGCGACCGAGGTCAAGTACATCCCCGGGGTTGGTCCTCGTTTGGGCGAATTGCTGGCCGCACATGGCGTGTTCACGGTGGAAGACCTGCTCTACCACCTGCCCTTCCGCTATGAAGACCGCAGCCAGTTGCGGCCCATCCAGGCCCTGCTCAGCGGCGAGAGCGGCACCGTCGTGGCCCAGGTGCAAACCCTCAAGATGACCCGCACACGCCGCGGCATGGCCATGTTGGCCATGACGGTCGGCGACGGCGGGGGCACGCTGCAATGTGTTTGGTACAACGCCGATTATTTGAAAGACAAGTTCGAGTCCGGCCAAACCGTCGCCCTCTTCGGCAAACTCGAGCGCGAGTACGGACGCCTGCAAATGCGCCAGCCCGAGTTTGAAATCCTGGGCGAGCCGGAAGAAGGCGCCGACGAAAAAGCCGGCGTTGCCCATTCGCTCAAACTCGGCCGCATCGTGCCCGTCTATGAAGCCATGGGTGCGCTCACCTCCGGACGTTTGCGCCGCCTGGTGTATCGCGCGCTCCAGGATCTTCCCGGCGAGTTCCCCGACGCTCTGCCGGCCGAATTGCGGGCGCGCTTCAAACTGCCGGAGCGCCGCGCCGCCCTTATTGCCGTCCACTTTCCCGAAAACCAAACTCCGATTGAGGAGTTGCAGGAGGCGCGCACGCCGGCCCAAATTCGACTCATTCTCGAGGAGTTGTTCTACCTGCAGGCCGGCCTCGAACTCAAGCGCCGCCGCGTCCGGCGCCAGGCCGGTCCCGCCATGATTTCCAAACCCGCCATCCGCGAGAGCCTGAAACGCCTGCTTCCCTTTCACCCCACCCAAGACCAGAAATCGGTCTTGCGTGAAATCGTCCTCGACATGCAAAGCGGACGCCCCATGCGCCGCCTCCTGCAGGGTGACGTGGGCTCGGGCAAGACCATCGTCGCCCTGCAGGCGGCCGTCTTCGCCATGGAGAACAACTACCAGGTCGCGCTGATGGCGCCCACTCAAATTCTCGCCGAGCAACATTACCTCTCCGCCAAACAACGCCTCGCCGGCTACAGGGTTGAACTGGTGCTCGGCGGCGCCGCCAAACGCAAGCGCGCCACGCCCCTGCTCCCCGAGCCGCCACAGTTGGTCATCGGCACCCAGGCGCTGCTCGAGGGCGGCTTCCAGTTTTCCCGCCTCGGCCTGGTCATTGTTGACGAACAGCATCGCTTCGGAGTTCTGCAGCGTTTCCAGCTCATGCACAAGGGCGCCGACCCCGCCACCCACCCGGCGCACGTGCTGGTGATGACGGCGACCCCCATCCCGCGCACCCTCGCCCTCGCGCTGTATGGCGATCTTGACACCAGCGTCATTCGCCAGTCACCGCCCGGCGCGCTCGATATCGTGACCAGGGTGCTGCCCGGCTCGCGCAGTGACGACGTGTACGAATTCGTGCGCCGCCGCTGTGCTTCCGGGCGGCAAGCCTATTTTGTTTATCCCTTGGTCGAAGAATCCGAAGCGCTCGATCTGAAGCCGGCGCAATCGATGTTTGAAAAGTTGCGCACCCTCTACCCCTACCAGGTCGGTTTGCTGCATGGCAAACTCACACCGGTTAAGAAAAACGCGACCATGGCGGCCTTCCGCGCCGGCAAGATCCAGGTTCTGGTTGCGACTACCGTCATCGAGGTCGGCATGGATGTGCCCAACGCCACGACCATGGTGATTGAACACGCCGAACGGTTCGGCATCGCCCAGCTCCATCAGTTGCGCGGGCGCGTGGGCCGCCCGCAACCACCTGGTATGAGGCGCGCCAGCGAACAATCATGCTGCATTCTCCTCCATGGACCGGAGTGCGGTGAACTGGCCCAACGCCGGCTCGCCGCCGTGGCCGCCACCCGCGACGGATTCGAGCTGGCCGAAGCCGACCTGAAGCTCCGCGGACCGGGGGAGTTCTTCGGCACCCAGCAAAGCGGCGCGCCCATGTTCACCGTCGCCCAGCCGCTCCGTGACCAGGCGTGGATGGAAATAGCGCGCAGCGAAGCCCGCGCCTATCTCGATCGCGCCGGCGCCGCCGAGGTGCGTGTTTTGGTCGAACAAATCCAGCAGCGCTGGCAGCGCCGCTATGGCCTCGTCGAGGTCGGCTGAAGCGCGCTGTTGACGTGCGCCACCTTGACTCCCTTGGCGACGCGCAGCATTTGCAGCAATCGGATTTGCCAGTAGGTCAGATCGGCCTCATACCACGCCAGTCCATGCCGCGCCGAGGTCGGGTGGGCATGATGGTTGTTGTGCCAGCCTTCACCAAACGTGAGCAGCGCCACCCACCAGTTGTTGCGCGAATCGTCACGGGTGGCAAACCGCCGCCGCCCCCACATATGCGTCGCCGAATTCACCAACCAGGTCGCGTGCAGCCCCACCACGACGCGAACGCACAACGCCCAGAGGAACATGGACCAGCCGCCCCACCACGCCAACAGCACGCCGGAGATCACCAGCGGCAGGTAATGGTAGGTGTTGAGCCAAAGGTAGAAACGGTGCCGGCCCAGGTCGGGCGCGTATTTGGCCATCGTGCGGGTATCGTTGTGGCTGCGGCGTCCCAAAATGATCCAACCCACATGCGACCACCAGGCGCCGTCGCGGGGCGAGTGCGGGTCACCGTCGCGGTCCGATTTTTGATGGTGCAGCCGGTGCGTCGCCACCCAAAAAATCGGGCCACCCTCGAGCGTCAGCGTGCCGCACACGGCGAGAACATATTCCAGCCATCGCGGCACATGGTACGACCGGTGCGTGTGCAAGCGGTGGTAGCCCATGCCGATGCCGCCGCCAATCGCGATCCAATACAGCACGGCGGCTACGAAGAAGGCCTTCCAGGTGAAAAAAAACAGCGCCGCCACGGCGCCCAGGTGGAGCGCCAGCAACACCAGCGCGGTCGGCCAATTCATGCCCTCGTGGCGGGCCACGGCGGCCAAATCAAGGTCTTCCTCAATCACAACCAAGCTCATTCTGTAAACGTAGCAGGCCCCACCCAATTTCGTATGTAAAAGATTTGTAACGTCGTGCTAGTCTCACCCCATGGATTTGCTCTCCATCGTGCGCGTCGCATTGCGCGCCCTGACCCGCAACAAGCTGCGTTCCGGGCTGACCATGCTCGGCATCATCATCGGCGTGGGCGCGGTGATCGCGATGGTCGCGGTCGGGCGCGGCGCCAACGACGAAGTCCAGCGGCAGATGGCGATGAAAGGCTCGAACGAGCTCGTTATCCAGTCGGGTAGCCACCAGGCTGGCGTTGTCCATGTCGGCTTCGGCGCCACCAAGACCCTGCAGTACAGTGACGAACAGGCCATGGTGACAACCGTGCCCGAGGTCAGCGGCGCGGCCGCCGCCGCCATGGGACGGCAACAAGTGATTGCCGGCAACAACAATTGGGGCACCAACATTGTCGGCACTGAGCCCTCCGAATTCAACATTCGCGCCTGGAGCTTCGACCTGGGCACCAGCTTCAGCGACGAAGATGTCACCATGGCCAACAACGTCACCGTCCTCGGCGCCACGCCCGAGGCCAACCTGTTTCCCGACGGCAGCGACCCGGTGGGCAAAACAATTCGGATCAAGAATCTGCCTTTCATCGTCGTGGGAACGCTAACGCCCAAGGGCCAGTCCGCCAGCGGGCAAGATCAGGACGACAATGTCTACGTCCCGTACACCACCTTCATCAAGAAAATCAGCGGTCATAACTGGCTGAACGAAATCTTCGTCGCCTGCACCTCGAAAGACTCAGTCAACGCGGCGCAAGCAGAGGTCACCTCGCTCCTCCGCAGCCGCCACCGCATTCGCTCCGGCCAACCCGACGACTTTCAGGTGCAGAACCTGACCGCGGTGGCCGAGGTCGCCGACGCCGCGAGCGGCATCATGACCATGCTGTTGGCCGCCATCGCCTCCGTCTCGCTGATGGTGGGCGGCATTGGAATCATGAACATCATGCTGGTGTCGGTCACCGAGCGCACGCGCGAGATTGGCATCCGCATGGCGGTCGGCGCCACCGAGGCCGACGTCAAACGCCAGTTCCTGATCGAAGCTACGGTGCTCGCTGTCCTCGGCGGATTGATGGGGATCGTGCTCGGCCTGGTCGCCAGTTGGCTGATCTCGGCGCTCGCGCAGTGGCGCGTGGATGTGTCCATGCTTTCTATCGCTGGGGCGGCCCTGTTTTCGGCCCTGATCGGTGTCTTCTTCGGCTTCTACCCGGCCCAGAAAGCGGCGCAACTCGACCCCATCGAAGCCCTGCGCTTCGAGTAAACCCTCCCCTTGGGTGTCTTGTCGCCGCTGGCACCACGTGCCAAGCTGGCCCCATGGTCTCCGTGGCCTCGGTCGCACGCTGGTGGTTTGGATGGCGCCGCATGCGTGCCCTGCCCGAGAGCCACCGCCTCGGGCGGCGCGGCGAGGAGCTGGCCGAGCGCGCCCTGCGCGAACTCGGGTATTCGATCGTCGCGCGCAATGTGCGCTGCGCCGGTGCGCGGGGCGAAATTGATTTGATTGCCCGCGACCACCATACGCTGGTGTTTGTCGAGGTCAAGACCCGGCGCCGGCTCGGGCTCTACCCTGCCCACTTCGCTGTCAACCGGGCCAAACAGCGCAATTTGCTGCGCGTGGCCCGCGCCTACCGCCAGCAGCATAGCGAGCGGGGTCGCTATCGGTTCGACATTGTATCCATCTACCAGCCCGACAGCCCACGCCCGCAAATTGAACACACCAAGTACGCGTTCCGCGAAGTGCGATACTGGCACTGGTGAATTTCCAGCGCGCGTCCATCGTCGCCCTCATTCTGGTCGCCGGCCTGCTGACCGGCTGTCGCGCCCATGTGGCGGCGCCGAGCGCCACAAATGCGACGAGCGATATCGCGACCGAGTACGACCTCGTCTACGCCATTACCCACGCCCGCATGAGCACCGCGCCGAGTCCCTTTCTGGTGGCCTCGGTCAGGGGCGAGCATCGCGGGCAAACGGCGCTCGACGTTGGCGCCGGCAGCGGCCGCAATACGTTCTATCTCGCCCGCCATGGGTATCAGGTCACCGCAGTTGATCTGTCGCGCATCGGCCTCGACCTAATTCGCGCCCAGGCCGAGGCTGAACATTTGCCAATCGCCACCGTCAACCAGGACATTAATGCGTTTCCCTTCGGCAAGGACCAATGGAACCTGATTGTGCTGATTGATTTTCCCTTCGCCTACCGCGGCTTGCTGCCCAAGATCGCGGCGGGCGTGAAACCAGGGGGCGAAGTGGTGATCCAGGCCGTGTCGGTGGCCCAGCCCGGCCTCGAGTCGCCCGACAAGATGTTGCATTACACCTTCATGGACCGCCGCGATCTCGACGCTCCCTTCGCCGGGTTCACGGTGCTGCACAATAGTGAGGACGAGGAGCCGACGGTTTGGGGCGTGAAGGCAATCATGGTGCGGTACAGCGCGCTCAAACCATAGCTGGACCTATACTTGGCCATGCGCTTTCTGCTGTTTGCGTGCTTGCCCTTGCTGGCGGTGGTTCTCGGCGCCCAGGATCGTTCGCAGGCGCGCTCCATGGTGATGAGCGACGGCGGCATCGTGGCCACCAGTCAAACGCTCGCCTCCCAGGCGGGCACGCAGATACTGGCGCAGGGCGGCACTGCGATGGATGCGGCCATCGCCGCGAACGCTGTGTTGGGCGTGGTCGAGCCAGAGAGCTCGGGCATCGGCGGCGATTTGTTCGCGATCTATTACGAGGCCAAGACGGGGAAGGTCAGCGCCATCAACGCCAGCGGCTGGGCGCCCGAGGGCTTAACCATCGCGCGGCTGCGCGGCCAGGGGCTGACCGCCATGCCACAGACCGGCATTGAGTCGGTGACGGTGCCCGGCGCGGTCGCGGGCTGGAGCGCGCTGCACGATCGCTTTGGCGTGCTGGGTTGGAGTGAGTTATTCCAGCCGGCAATCTATTACGCCGACCATGGCTATCCGGTGACGGAGTTGATCTCGGCCGCCTGGGCCCTCGAGGCCGGAAAGCTCAGGGGAGATCAGAACGGCAGTAAGGTTTACCTGCGCGATGGCAAGGCGCCGCAGCCGGGCGAGATGTTCCGCAATCCGCAATTGGCGGCGGCGTACCGGCTCATTGCCGGCCAGGGCGCCGGCGCGTTTTATACTGGCGAGCTGGCGCGCGCCGTGCTCGCCACCAGCCACCGCCTGGGCGGCGCCCAGCCGCCGCCCGCTCGGGCTGACTTCCACGCGGCCTGGGGGACGCCCCTCACCACCCATTCCCACGGCGGGCAGGTGGTCGAGCCGCCGCCGACCAGCCAGGGCATGGCCGCGCTTGAAATGCTGAATATTAT